>CBINJL010000127.1:0-7389 GCA_966250925.1 uncultured Opitutus sp.
CCCCCGCCGCCCCCCCGGGCACCCCCCCGCCCCCCACCCGCCCCCCGCCCCCCCCCGCGGCGCGCGAGAACGAGAATGAGTAAGAGAACGAGAACGATTTATTCGGGGACGGGGAGAAAGATTAAGAGAAAGAGGAAAGAGAAAGATTACGGGGTGAGGGTGTTGAGGCGGGCGATTTGGGCGCGGATGTCGGACGAGGGCTGCAGGCGGTCGGCGCGGTTGAGGAACTGGATGGCGCGGCCAAAATGACGATCGGTGAGGGCGAGATTGGCCAGTTCGAGGCAGGCGCGGTGTTCGGCGTCGGGGACTTCGAGGGCGTGTTCGAACGTGAAGACGGCGCGGGCGGGGTCGCCGGACTGAACCTGGGCGTGGCCAAGGCCGAGGAGGGCGAAGGGGTTGAGCGGTTCGGTCTGGAGAATGTCGGCGTAAGCCTGGGCGGCGGCGGGCCAGTCGTTTTCGGCCACGGCGAGTTCGGCGCGGGCGAAGTGGCGGGGTTTGGCGAGCTCCCAATCGGGATTGGCGGGCACGGTGGCGAGCACTTGGCGGGCAGGCGCGAGTTTGCCGGCGCTGATCATGGCGCGGGCGTAGCCGAGGAGGCGGGCGGTGCTCAGGCCGTTGTCACCGCCGGGAATGGCCTGGTAGGCGGTGACGGCTTCCTCGACCAGGCCGAGGCCGACGTAGAGATCGCCGAGGAGGCCGAGGGAGTCGGCGTTGACGGCGCCGAGCTGGCGGGCGATTTCGAGCTGGGTGGCGGCTTCGAGCGGGCGTTGGAGGGTGACGAGGAGGCTGGCGTAGAGCATCCAGTTTTCGGCTTTGCCCGGGTCGAGGCGCACGAGTTCGCGGACGAGGGATTCGGATTGGGCGTGGCGGCCGTTAATGAAGTAAAGCTCGAGCAGGCCACCGATCCAGTTGGTGTCGGACGGGTTGGCGGTCATGGCCTGCATGAAGGCCATTTCGGCGCCGAGGGTGTTGCCGGTCTGGCGGAGGCTGAAGGCGAGCAGGCCGAAGGTCTGGGCGTCGCGGTCGCCGAGATTGACGGCCTTGGCGAAGGCGTTGGCGGCATCGGCCCAGTTCTCGCGCTGGTAGTGGATCATGCCGATGTTGACCCAGCCGCGGAGGAAGGCGGGGTATTTTTCAACGGCGCGGGTGTAGCGGGCGAGCGCCTCGTCGATGCGATCTTCGGCGAAGTAAAGGTTGCCGAGGGCGAGGTCGAAGGCGGCGCTGTCCTCCTCGTCGTCGCCGAGCATGGTTTCGAGCAATTGCAGGGCGAAGGCCGGATTGGTTTCGACCATACTGGAGATGCGTTCGTAGAGAGCGAACTCGGCCGCGGTCATGTCGGGTTCGCGCTCCTTGCGGAAGTTCATCGACTCATTGACGATGCGGTAGGGATCGACGTCGGGTTGGCCGGCGGTTTCGCCGAGGAATTGTTGCAGGTCAACGTAGTCGGTGGGCGGAGCGGATTCCGGCGCGGAAGGCGTCGCCCCCTGGCCGCAAAGCGAGGCGGCGGCGAGGGAGCTGCAGGCGGCGAGAAGGACGAAGTGCATGGTAGGAAGGCGGAGGGCGGAAGGCGGAGCGGAGGAGGCCGGAGGGGCTTTTACATCATACTTCTGACTTCATACTTCTTACATATTCTCCGTTCACAGGCTGAAGGGGGAGCCGCCGCGAGGGGGCTTGATGACGATGGATTGGATGACGAGGCAGTTGACCGTGGCGCCGTTGCGCAGGGCGGGGCGGAAGCGCCATTCGGCGAGGGCGTCGGTGACGAGGCGATCGAGGTCCTTGTTGCCCGAGGATTGGACGAGGCTGATGTTGCGGCAGGAGCCGGCGCGGGTGACGACCATGCTGACCACGACCCGTGGCTCGCGCACCTGTTTGAGCAGGTCATAGGGGACGTCGGGCTTCTTGCGGTGGATGATGACCGGGCGCTGGTCGACGTCGCGAAATTGGAAAATGTGGTCCGGGTTCGTGTCGGCGTCGACGGCGTCGGGGCGGAAGGCGTCGAGCGAGATGTGGAGTTCGGGCCGGGCTTCGGGGAGCGGGATGTCGTAGGTGAGCGGGGCGACGGCGATCTTGATCACGTTGTCCGAGGGCAACGGTTCCAAGTCGAGCACGGTAGGCGGGGGCGGTTCCTTGGTGGCAATTTCGGGCGGCGGAGGCGGTGCTTCCTCCAACACGACCGTGCGCAGATCGGCGAAGGGCGGGGCGGGCGGCGTGATCTCGGTGCGCTGCACATGCGCAAGCACGAAGAGGATGCCCAGGCTCATGCCGAAGCCGGCGCCCCAAGTGGCAACGCGCCGCCGAAAACTCGACGCAGGGTCGAGATCGATCGGCAACGATGACGAGGCGGCGGGAGGCATGGCGGAGCGGCGGAAGGCGGAGACTTGAAACTTGAAACCTGAAAGGAGGAGGTGAGGCGGATGTCGGAGGGCGGAGCGGCTGGCCTACTTCTTACTTCATACTTCTTACCTCATACTTCCCGTCACTGTCCCAGGCGGGCGGTGGCGAATTGGACGTGGGCGAGGCCGGCGCGTTTGGCCTCGGCGTAAACGCCGGCAAAGGTGCCGTGGGTGGCGCGACGGTCGGCGCGGATGATGACGGTGGCATCGTCGCTGAACGTCGCCTGGCGGAGCGCGGCGGCGACTTGATCGAGCCGGATCTGCTGGCCGTCGAAGAAAATGGCGTCCTCGGCGGAGATGGCGATGAGGAGGGCGTTGCGATCGGTGACGGCATCGCCGCGGGTGTCGGGCCGTTCGACTTCGATGCCCGGATCTTCGACAAACACCGACGTGACGATGAAGAAGATCAGCAGGATGAAGACGCAGTCGATCATCGGCGCCAGATCGATGGTGACCGACTGATAACGCGAATCGGTGCGGGTGGACTTCATCATGTCAGGCGCTCTCCATCAGGATGCTTTCGCGCTGCACCAGCGATTGCTCGCCGCGTTGCAGATGGCGTTGGGTGAAGTGCAGCAAGATCACCGCCGGGATGGCGATCGCGAGGCCCGTCTCGGTGGTGATGAGGGCGACGGAAATGCCGTCGGCGAGACCTTCGAAGGATTTTTGTCCGGTGCGATCGACGAGACTTTGAAAGGTGCCGATCATGCCGGTGACGGTGCCGAGCAGACCGAGCAGGGGGGCGGCGGCGATGAGGGTGCCGATGATGAACCGGTGCTGTTGAAACGTTTCGGTGAGCTGCAGGCGGAGCAACCGCACCACGGTCGGCGAATCGAGACCGGTCACGCGCTCGGCACTGAGTTGCCGGGCGGCGCGGCGCACCATGAAGTAGAGTCCGAAGCAGCGGGCGTAGAGCACGATCGAGAGCAGCACCAGCGGCACCATCACGGGGCCGCCCTGCAACAGGAGTTCGCGCAAGGCGTTCATGCGGAAGGCGAGGTGACTTTGCGGTCCTCGTTGGCGGTGACAAATTCCACCGCGTAACGCTCCAGCAACGAGAGGTTTTTCTGGGTGCGGTAGGACAGGAACCCGTGGATGACGAGCGTGGGAATGGCCACAATGAGGCCGAGCTCGGTGGTGACGAGCGCTTCGGAAATGCCGCTGGAAAGTTTGGCCGCGTTGCCCGTGCCGAAGACGGTGATGAGGGTGAACGTCTTCACCATGCCGACGACGGTGCCGAGCAGGCCGAGCAGGGGCGAGGCGGCGGCGATGACCGCGAGCATGGGCAGCCAGCGTTCGTGGTGGAGCCGTTCGCGCAGGATGAAGGCGTGCAGGTGCTCCTCGATCACTTCCTTCGGTTTGCGGGCGTGGCGCAGGCCGGTGGCGAACAGTTCGCGGCTGGTGGCGCGCAGGCGGGCGAGCAACGACTCCGCGCCGTCGGGACCGGATTCGGCGGTGTGCTGTAGGAGCGGCAGCGTGGCGGCGGGCGCATCGACCGCGAGCCGGCGCAGGTCGGCGAGTTTGAGCAACGCGGTGAGGAGGGCAAACGCGCCCAGGCCGAGAATGGCGTAGCCCACGACGCCGCCCTTGGCGATGTGGTCGAGCCAAGTGCCGCGGCTCGCGCGCAGTTGCAGGGCCTTGCCGCTGGAAACATCGGCCGGGATCGAGGCGGGTTGGCCGGCGACGAGGGCGGCGGCCTGCTCGCGATCCCAAAAACTCAGCGGATGCACCATCGGCGCGGCGCCTTCATCGCGGGCGCGCACCGTGCCCGCCACGCCGTCGGGATCGCGGGCGACAAAAAACGTTTCCGGGCCGACAAACGCGAAGGTGCCCTCGACCAGTTCATGATCGTCCGCGGAAACGGCGCGGCCGGCGACGGTGTAGCCGCCGAGAGCGGTTTCCAAACGCTCCACCAGCAGCGCGGCAGTCTCGACCGCGGCGTTGACGTCGGGCGCACCGCCCACCGGATCGAGCCGGTTGCGCAGCGTGTCGACGGTTTCGCTCCACTGCTCGGCGGAGACGTGGTCGAGGGAACTGGAAAAGGTGGACAACGCTTCCGCGGCGCCGCCGGCGAGAAAGCTGACGTTGAGTCGCTGGGCGTTGGCCTCCTGGTCGCGGCGGGCGCGTTCGTTGTCGAAATCGGCGGCGGAGACGCGCAGGGCGTTGAGCTCGGCGCGCAGGTTGAGAATGCGGTCCTCCACCGCGCGCATGGCGTTGAGGAGCGGGATCTTTTCCTCGGCGACGCGGGTGCGGGCCTCGTTGAGGCCCTGGGTGGCGGTCTCGATGCGGGCGGTGTAGGTGGCGGCGATCGCGCGCAGACTGGCGTCGTGACGGGCGATCTCGTCGGCGGGATTTTGCTGGGCGGCCAGCGGGGCGCAGGCGAGACCGGCGAGGGCGACGGCGTGGAATCCGTGCCGGGCGGTGAGGCGGAGACGGAGCGTCATCGTTGCCCTCCCGTGATTTGAGCGGGCAGCGTGACGAAGGCCGGGGGGGCCTTGTCCTGATAGACGTCGAGCAACTCGGCGACGTCACCGGCGAGGCCGTCCTGTTCCTGCCACGTCCACACGCCATCGACCGGACGACCGACAAACGCCTGGTCGTGAGCGCGGTCCAGCGCGGCAGCCTGGGCGAGTCCCCAGTAAACGATTTCCAGCAAACGCGGCTCCGTGCCGGGTGCGACGGGAAGGATCTCCTCGGCGAGCACGAACGACTGGTTGAACTGGTTGCAGCGGTTGAGAATCGTCATCGCGTGGCGAAACCGTTCGGCCACGGCGAGGTCCGGCGCGGCCACGCTGCGATAGGGCAGTTCGAGCGCGGCGGAAAGGCGCGGCGGCAGCGCCGGGCGCAGGGCGACGAGTTGGGCGGCGAGTTTACCGATGCGCGCGCCGGCCGCCTCGATGTCGGCGGCGGTGGCGAGATTGGCGGCAGTCTTGGTCGCGATCTCTTCGCGGGCGCTGGCGGTGCGGGCGGTGAGCACATCGCGTTCGGCGGCGAGTTGTTCGGCTTGGAGATTCAGTCCCGAGATCGACGCGTCGAGGACCGCCTTTTCGGCCGCCCAATCCTTTTCGAGTCGGGAGGTTTCAGCCCGGAGCCGTGCCCAGGTGCTGGCGGCGGTCTGCACATCATTCAAGGGCGTGTCGGCAAAAGACGAACCAACGACGCTCGCGAGCAGCGAGCTCATCACCAGTCCGCCGCGAAGCAGGCGCGGGAGGAGTTCAGGCATGGGGGTAACGGGGTGCCGGAGGGGGGGGATTTGATGAACCCGGGAAAGGCGGGGGATGTCAACGGCCTGGGGTCATAACCTTGGTCTAACCTCAGCGCGAACGGCCGGAAAATCGAAGGTGAAAACGAGTGGCGAGGTTACGGGGGCGATGGACTCCGAACCCCGCGGCGCGGCCGATCCCGTCAGCGCGAGAGCGAGAATGAGAACAAGGATGAGTAAGCGAACGAGGGGCAGGGACGCTATAGAGGCTTTGCTTGCAAAGCCCGCGGCGGCGGAGTGGGCGCGAGTCGATTACGAGAATGAGAACGAGCCGAGGGTAGCCCTGCTCGGGAGAGCAGGGATTGGCGGGAGGGCGATCACCCCCAGTGTCCCGCCTCTCCCGAGGCGGGCTACGGGGTGCTTTCGGTCGCGTTGCGTCGGGCGGGAGATCGAGGGATTGCGATACCGTCTCCGGGCCGAGAACGAGAACGATTACGAGAAAGAGAACGAGCCGAGGGTAGCCCTGCTCGGGAGAGCAGGGACTGTGGGAGGGGATCGTTTCGTTTGTCCCGCCTCTCCCGAGGCGGGCTACGGGGTGCACTTTTTTCTCGGCCGAATCGACGGGGGCTCAGAGTTCCTTCACCCGGATGCGACGATACTCCATCTGGCCGCGGTCGCCTTCGAGGCCGATGGGGCCGGAGGCGGGCAAGGTGAGGCCGGCGTCGAGCGGGTCGCCGTTGCAGGTCGCGGTCATGGTGTCGCCGCGCACGATCACGATGAGTTCGTTCCAATCTTGCGGCCGGTAGTGCGGCAGGTCCTTCCACGGGCCGGCGAGGGCGTAGTCACGGCACTGCAGTTGCGGGCCGCGCACGTAGACGCCGCTGTCGGCATTGGGCGTGGCGCGAAACTCCAGCCGTAGCTCGAAGTCGTGGCCGAATTCCCGCGTGGGCCAGAGCTGTTGCACGAGGCGACCTTCGGGCGGCGTGGCGACGACGAGACGGCCGTTGATCGCCCGGTAGCGGCCGTCGGGTGACGCGGCGAGTCCGTCGAAATCAGTGCGTTCCTCGACAAACGGCCAGGCGGCGGCGTTGGGATCGCGGGCCTGCCAGGCGCGGGCGGATTCGCGGTCGGCGGCGGAGGTGGGACGGTAGCCCCAGCCGGTGAGGTCGCGACCGTTGAAGAGCGCGGTGAATCCCGGCTCGGGTTGCCAGTCGAGATCGGTGTCCGTTTCGACCCATCCGAGGGTGGCAAACAGCGGCCAGAGGGCGGCGCGCCACTTGGCGTAACCGGCGGCGTTGGGATGCAACAGGTCGGGCATCTCGTCCGGTTTGGCGTTACCGGCGGCGTCGGCGAACAACGTCCAGGTGTCGAGGATGATGACCTGCGGATCGCCCTTGAAGGCCGCGCGGTAGCGGGCGTTGAGATCGGTGATGTAATGTGGCGGGCGATCCTTGGACGGATCGCTGGGAAACACTTCGCAGAGGATGATCGGGAGGTCGGCGCGGTGGGCCTTGATGCGGGCGACGAGGAGCTCGACGTTGGCGGCGATGGTGTCGTTGCGCACGGCCTCCTCGATGTCGTTGGTGCCAATCAGCAGCACGATGCCGCGCGGATTGAGGGCGAGCACGTCGTGGTCGAGCCGCACCAGCAGGCCGCGGGTGGTGTCGCCGCCGATGCCGCGGTTGGCGGTTTTCATGCCCGGGAAGGCGGCGGCCAGATCCTTTTCCCATCCCTGGGTGATGGAGTCCCCGTAAAACACCACTGCGCCCTGGTCGGCGGCGACGGCGTCGG
>CBINJL010000128.1:0-7381 GCA_966250925.1 uncultured Opitutus sp.
GATTTGCGGTTTTCAACCACCAGGAAGACCTTGCCATCGCGTTTCTCGAAAAGGATTTCGAAGTCCTGCAGAATGGCGTCGGCTTCGGCGTCGGAATCGGCGCGAAAGGTTTGTTTGAGCGTGATCGCGGCGGAATCGGAACCGCCTTCCTTGACCTGAATCGGTCCGCCGCGGATTTCGACGACGATTTCGTCACCGGGGACAATGGGGAAGTCATGTTCGATTTCCCGGACAATTTTGGCGGAGAGCGCCAAAGGGGCGAGCAGGAGCGTGCTCGCAAGGAGAAGGGCACGGGTCATGGAGGCAATAACCCGCAAAAACGCGGAAGGTTGCAGCCTTTTTGCGACGCCTGTTCGCCCAAGCTTGCCGATCGCCTATCGCTCAGTCCTGTGCAACCGCCTGCGGGCGGCGGCGACGGAGTAACGCCACGACGGTGGCGAGGCCGAGTCCGGCCAGGCCCCAGACCCGCGGTTCGGGCACGGCGGAGAAGGTGACCGACGAGGCGTCGAAGCCGATATGGTGCACTTCGGCGCCGCTTTGATAGAAAGAGTTGGAGACGATCTGGCCGTTCAGGTAGGTGCCGTTGCTGGTCAGGTCCATCAGGGGCGCGAGCACACTGCCGTAGAGGTTGCTGCCAAAGGTGACGCTGCTGGCGGTGCCGGAATCGTTGTCCGGCACGATGTTCCAAAGCAGGCGGGAGGCGAAGTCCGAGTTGTTGTTGCCGTTATTGCCGGCGAAGAGGGTTTTGCCGTCGGCATTGAAGACGTTGATCACATAGACCATGTCGTCGGGGATGTCCCAACCGGTGCCGATGTTGAGTCCGGACCAGGAGGCGGCGTCGTTGGCGTCGAGGTTGAAGATGGCGACTCCACTGGTCTGGGTGGTATTCAGCAGGAGCGTGTCACCGGAAACCGCGAGTGTGCCCGTGGCCGAAGCCTGAGCCAGGGCGGCTGAGGCGCTCGCGAGTTCGGCGAGGGCGGTGTTGATGTTCCAGTCCATCGCCGGCGGGGTGACGAGGCTGGTTTGGGTGATGCTCGAATTGCTGACGTCGAGCTGACCGCCACTGCCGACCAACCACTTTTGGTTGGCATTGTTGGGGTTGTTCCAAGTGGTGGTCTGCGAGAAATTGGGAATGTAGGCCGTGCCGGCGAGCAGCTTGTTATTGTTGCCGGAAACGTTGAGTTGGCCGCCGACGTAAATGCTGGGGCCGCTGCCGAGCTTCTGGGAATGCAACACGATGTCGGTGCTGCTGTTGAGCGTCAGATTACCCGCGGTGGCGATGGCGCCGTCGGTGTGCGTGTTGCTGAGCGTGAGGTTCTGTGCGGTCAGCACGTTGAAATGATTTACGTGCGTATCGAACGCGACGACCGCCTGTTCGATGCTGATCTGGGCGGAGAGCGTGGCGGCGCCAAAACTCGCGAAAAACAGGCATGCGCCGAATTGATAGGAGGAAGCCCTCATGATGGTGAAACGATTTGCGGCGTGGGAATCTCGGTCAAAGTGCGAAACTACGTAGGTAGGCACCGCAGTTTACGCATTTGCTGTGCCCGTTTTCTACCAGCGTTGTAATTCGCGCATTCGGGCCGATTCTTCAGGAAAAAATGCGCCCTCGGCGGCAGATTTTATCAAGGCGGCGGCTTGGGTGGTGTCGTGTTGCCGCTGCGCGAGCACGGCGCCCCACAGGGCAAATTCAGGTAGAGAACGAGCGGATTCCGGAATGCGGTTCCAGGTAGCGGACGCGGTGTCGATGTCGCCCCGCCGCTCCGCGCGGATGACGCGGGCGAGGTTGGCGACAGCGTCATCGTCGGGCAACGCGACGAGCGTGGCGTCGAGGTCGGCGGCAGCGGCCAGACCCGGCCCGGTGGCGGCCAGCCGGACGGCAAAGAGCAAGGCGGTGGACGACGCGGCATCGGCCTGGCGCCAGTCGTCGACGAGTTTCTGCAATTCCCCGCGCTGTCCGCTCACCATGTAGTGGCGGGCGAGGGTGGTGCGCACCCAGGTGTTGTTGGGCGAGCGGGCGAGCACGGCTTCCAATGCGGCGGTGGCGAATTCGGCGTTGCGCCATGTCTGCGCCAATTGCGCGAGAGTGAGCAAATTGGCCGAGCCGGACAACGTGCGGGCCAGATCAAGCGCGTCGCTCCAGGTGCCTTCGGCACGGTTGAGCCGGTTCATTTCGCTTTGTTGGCGGGCGGCCAGCGCCAGCGCGCAGACTTGCGGCTGCAGCGGCCCGAGCGCGCCGTCGGCGAGGAGCGGCAGGGCGATGTCCCAACGGTTTTCCTGCAAGGCGAGCGTGGCGCGGATGCGGCGCAACTCGGGCTGTTCACGCTGCGATTCGGGCAACGTTTCCAACCAGGCGAGGGCCGCTTCGCCGCGCCGAATCTGGCCCAGCCAGCGTGCGACCGC
The DNA here is from genome assembly GCA_966250925.1 of uncultured Opitutus sp. Lineage (GTDB taxonomy): Bacteria > Verrucomicrobiota > Verrucomicrobiia > Opitutales > Opitutaceae > Actomonas. The sequence goes on from CBINJL010000128.1 coordinate 2,404, forward strand.
GACGGCGTCGTTGACATCGTCGTCGGCGACTTCCCGCAGGCGCGCGGCAAAGGCTTCGAACAAGGCGTCGGCGCCCAGCGGGGGGGCACCGGCGGCGCGGGCGGGCAACACGGCCTGCATCGCGTTGGCGGCGGCGGCGGCGTCCTGACGCCGGGCGGCGTCACGCACCAAGGCCAGAGCGGCGCGCACTTGGAATGTCGGATCTTGGACGATCGTCAGCAGGGTGGCCCGGGCATCGGTGTTGTCGCTCGGGACATTGAGCTGGAGCACCGCGAGATTGAAGCGGGCCTCGGCGTCGTCGGGCACGCGGGCGAGCACGTGTTGTAATTCGGTAGCGGCGATCCACGGCTCGCCGAGACGCAGGGCGATGGTGGCCGCCAGACGGTGGCGATCCACGTCGTCGCCGTTGTCGGCCCCGGTGGCGGCCAGCGCGGAACGCGCGCGCTCCGGGGCGTTGAAACGTAGCGCCTGATTGGCGAGTTCGTAGCGGGTGGCGTCGTCGCCGGCGCCGAGGCGGACCAGGTTTTCGTAGGCGGTGAGCGTGTCCGGCAGGCCGAGATCGGCGAGGTAGTCGGCGGTTTCACGCCAGACGGCGGCATCGCCCGGTGCCAGTTGCGCGGCGCGTTGGAGGCTGAGCAGCAGGCCGCGATAGTTCTCGTTTTCGGCGTGGGTGTGCGCCTGGGCGAGCGCACGATTCACCCGCCACTGCGTCCACCACGGCCGCACCAGTTTCCAGGTCGGCCAGGCGGCGAGGGCAAGACAGGCGAGCACCGTCAGGCCGATGAAGCGGGAGCGTTCGCCGGCGGATTGGCGTTGCCAGTATTCGGCGAAGGACTGGCGCCATTTGGACCGATTTTTTCCCATGGGAGCAGCGAATGGAGCAAAGAGGACGCGGGGTGGTGAGCAAGAAGCGAGCGTCACTTCGTGCGCAAACGCCCTCGGAAGAGGGCAACGGTGGGCGCGGATTTGGGCGCGGGATCGACTTCGATCGCAACTGTCGTCAATCAACTCGACCCGATGTCTTCCGCCTCCGCCAACGCTTCGCGTCCCGTTGCCGCTCGTCCGTGGTGGCGCGACAACGGCGGCTGGCTGGTGTTGGGCGCGGTGGTGTGGCTGCCCTTGTTGGCGCGGCTGCAGATCGCGTGGCGCCACGACCCGGAACTGATGCACGGCTGGCTGGTGCCGTTGCTGGCGGGCTATGTCGGCTGGACGCAATCCGGTGCCACGGTGGAGCGAACCGCAACGCCGACGACAGGGCGATTCGTGGGCTGGGCTTGGACACTTTTGGGAGTGGGATTGGTGGCGGGTTTGTTGTGGCTGCCGGTGTTGGAGGCGAATCCGCTCTGGCCGAGTGCGCAATGGCTGGCGTTCGTGCTCGCGGTAGGAGTGACGCTGGCGCTGGCCTGGCTGGCGGATGGGAAACGCGGCCTGCGCCGGGTGGCGTTTCCGTTGTTTTTCATGCACACCGCGCTGGCGTGGCCGACGGCGATCCGCGAGCCGGTCATGTCGGCGCTGATGCAGTCGAACGCCGCGATCGCGGTCGAAGTGCTCTCGCTGCTGGGCAAGACCGCGGTGGTGCGCGGCAACATCATCGAAGTCGAATCCGGTTTGATCGGGGTGGAGGAAGCGTGTAGCGGCCTGCGTTCGCTGCAGTCGGTGTGGATGTTCGCGTGGTTGTTCGGGGCGATCTATCAACTCGGTTGGGGGAAGCGGCTGCGGTTGGTGATCGCGGCGCTGGCGACGGCCTGGGCCGGAAATCTCGTGCGCACGTTGTTTCTCACCTGGCAGATCGAGCGGGGCGGCGCGGCGGCCGGCGAAGCGTGGCACGATTCATCGGGATTGATTCTGCTCGGCGCCACGTTGGCGGTGGTGCTGGCGCTGGCCCGGCACAGTGCGGCCCGATCGGTGCGAGCTGAGATGACGGCGGCGCAAGGCGGTGAACTGAGGTGTCCGGCAAACGCGCCGCCGCGCGGTGGGATTGTATTCGCTGCGGCACTACTTGCGGGCGTGGCGCACAGTGCGACGTGGTGGTGGTATGCCGCGGCGCTGCCGCCGGAAACGCGTGAGCACTGGCGGCTGGCGCCCGACGGTCCCGCCTGGGAACCCGTGCCGATCGATGCGCGGGTGACGGAGCTGCTCGGTTGTTCGAGCGGTGATCATTTTGCCACCCGGTCGACGGGGCGTGGCGGACAGGCGCTGGCGCTGGTGTTGCGCTGGGAAGAGGATCGGCGGGTGCTGGTGGCGGGAAATCTCGGACACGGGCCGCGGGTGTGCATGCCGGCGATCGGCGGTCACCTGGCGCGCGAATTACCGGCGGTGCATCTGGCGCAGGCCGACGGCGATTTGATTTTTGCGGCCTATGTTTTTGAAACGCACGGGCGCACGCAGCATGTGTTCGACGCGTTTTGGACGTCGGCGGACGGCGCGGTGGCGCCGGAGGCGACCACGGGACGTCGATTCAGTATTCCGGTGGAACGCCTGCGGCGCGTGATCTCCCGGCAGCGGTTTACGGATTTCGACCGCATCGTCTTCGTGCTGCAGGATGGCGGCAGCGATGCGCAGGCGATCGCGTGGCTGCAGGAAACCGCGCCGCAGTTGTTGCGACGCTGATTGTGGAAAGGCAGGGCGGCCGCAGTCTGGCGGCACTGCCTTCGCCCAATAAAAAAACCGGTCCCGCGGAAACGGGACCGGTTGTTAAAACGGAGCGCGCTCGTGTCGGGCGCGAACCTTGCGCCGATCAAAGACGGCCGGCGTAGATCGCGGTGGACCCGAGCTCTTCCTCGATGCGGAGGAGCTGGTTGTATTTTGCCACGCGGTCGGTGCGGGAGGCGGAACCGGTCTTGATCTGGCCGGCGTTGGTCGCGACCGCGATGTCGGCGATGGTGGTGTCCTCGGTCTCGCCGGAGCGGTGGGAGATGACGGCGGTATACTTGCTCTTGTGCGCGAGTTCGACGGCGTCGAGGGTCTCGGTGAGCGAGCCGATCTGGTTGACCTTGACCAGGATCGAGTTGGCGGTGCCGGTGGCGATGCCCTTCTTGAGGAAGTCGACGTTGGTGACGAAGAGATCGTCGCCGACGAGCTGGCACTGGTTGCCGATGGCGTCGGTGAGCTTCTTCCAGGTATCCCAGTCGTTTTCGGCGCAGCCGTCTTCGATCGAGTCGATCGGATACTTGGAGACGAGCTCCTTGTAGTAGGCGACAAACTCATCGCCGGTGAATTCCTGACCGGAGGATTTCTTGAAGATGTAGGTCTTCTTCTTGGCGTCGTAGAACTCGGAGGAGGCGACGTCGAGGGCGAGCATGATGTCCTTGCCCAGCTTGTAGCCGGCGGCCTTGACGGCGGCGGCGATGGCGTCGAGGGCGTCGGTCGTCGAGGCGAGGTTCGGGGCGAAGCCGCCTTCGTCGCCGACGGCGGTGGAGAGGCCCTTGGACTTCAGCACGGACTTGAGGGCGTGGAACACTTCGGCGCCGGCGCGGAGGGCGTCGGAGAAGCTGTTGAAGTTGACCGGGCGGATCATGAACTCCTGGAAATCGATCGGAGCGTCCGAGTGGGCGCCGCCGTTCATGATGTTCATCATCGGAACCGGGAGGACCTTGGCGTTGGGTCCGCCGAGGTATTTGTAGAGAGGCTGGCCGAGGGAGGCGGCGGCGGCGTGGGCGCTGGCGAGAGAGACGCCGAGGATGGCGTTGGCGCCGAGCTTCGACTTGGTCTTGGTGCCGTCGAGCTTGAGCATGGCGCTGTCGATACCGACCTGGTCGCAGGCATCGAAGCCGGCGAGGGCGGGAGCGATCACGCCTTTGACATTGGCCACGGCGGTGAGGACGCCCTTGCCGAGGTAACGCTCCTTGGCGGCTTTGGCCTTGGCGCCCTTGAGGCTCTTGATGGCGCCGTCGCGCAGTTCGAGCGCTTCGTGTTCGCCGGTGGAGGCACCGGAGGGAACGGCGGCGCGGCCAATGGTGCCGTCGGCGAGCTTCACGTCGACTTCGACGGTCGGATTGCCGCGGGAGTCAATGATCTCGCGGGCGGTGATGGCGGTAATCGTGGTATTCATGGAAGGTGATTTCAGGTCGTTCCCGCCGGACGCGGGACGGGCGAGAGTGAAGCACCGGTCCCGGGGGAGGGAAGTCCAAAGCGTGGTCGTCGTGCACGGAAGACGGCGCCGGCGCGTCGGTTGTATCAGTATTGCGGGCGCAACAGGTCGAGCTTTTCGAGCCAACGGCCCAGCGCTCCGCGTGATTTGGGCCGCAGCGGTGCGGGCAACTGGTCAACATGTCCGCTGACGACGGCGGTGCGCAGCACGCTCACGCCGTTGTAATTTCTGGTCTGCAGCAGCGTGGCGGAAAGCAAAGCCGGCGGCACCTGGTCGAGATGCCCGACATAGGCGGCGGCGTGCAGCGGCGTATCACCGTGATCGTTGCGATGCAGCAGCAGGTCGGTGGTGAAGTGTTCGACGGGGATGTGGCGGAGCTGGCCGGTCTCGGCGGCGGCATGGATGGCGGTGAAGCCCGCCTTGCTGGCGATGGTGAGGTTGTCATGCACCAGCAGTGCGTCCGGAATCTGGACGAGGTTGCCAGAGATCGCGGCAGCATGAAAGACGGTGTCGCCGGAATGGGTTTTGCGCAGGAGCGCTTCGGCAGTGACGAAGGTCGGCGGAATTTGGTCAAGGTGGCCGTTGAGAGCGGCAACGTGCAGCACGGTCTCCCCGCTGGCATTGACCGACGCGAGGGTTTCGGCGGTGAGCAGATGCGCCGGAAAACGATCGAGCGAGCCCTGCTCGGCGGCCTCGTGCAGCAGGTTTTGCCCGAGGTCGTTGCGCATCATAATGAGATCGGGGGTGACGAGCGCGGCGGGCAGCTTGTCGAGATTGCCGTGCGAGGCGGCGACGTGATAGACGGTGTAGCCGCTGTTGCTGCGGGTGAGCAGATGGTCGTGGGTGAGCAGCGTGGCCGGCACGGCGTCGAGGTGATCGCCGGTCGCG
>CBINJL010000129.1:0-7377 GCA_966250925.1 uncultured Opitutus sp.
GACCAAAACGCACCGCCAGCGTGCGCTTGCCCGCCTTTCGGTCCGTGGCGATGTCGCGATAATTGTTCACGACCAGAATGTTTGTCGCCAACGCGCCCAGGCCCGCGCCAACAATCCAGGCTTCGGTCGAGATCGTGCCCGCCTGCACAAAATACGTGGCCGTAACCGCCACCAACCCGAAGAAGACAAACACGAACACGTCGCCCCAACCGTGGTAAGCCAGTGGATACGGCCCGCCGGTGTAGGCGATGCCGCAGAGGATTGAGAGCAGGCCGATGACCAGCAGCGGCCAGCCGCCGAAACGCAGCAGACTCAGCCCAAGCACAAACGCCGCCAGAAACACCAGAATCATCGCACGCTTCATCGTGGCCGGAGCGATCAATCCCGCCGCCACCGCGCGACGCGGGCCAACGCGTTCCGCGGTGTCCGCGCCTTTAACGAAGTCGAAGTAATCGTTGGCGTAGTTCGTGCCGATCTGGATGAGCAACGCGAACCCGAGACACGTCAACGCCGCCGCGACGTTGAGCACGCCGTCGCACCAGGCCAGCGCGGTTGCCGCCACCACCGGCGCCACCGCCGCCGGCAACGTGCGCGGTCGCGCCGTTTCCCACCACACGCCGAATCCCGCCGCCGCGTTGCCGTCGCTCGACTTCATCGGATGACGACCTTGGTGCGTTTGCGAAACTGCGCCAGCCGCTTGCGAAAGAGCACCGCAATCAGCGGCGGCATGATCGACAACACCGCCATCAGCACGCCATGCCGCACGTCCTGCCCGAAGAGGATAGCCAGAATCACGATGCCGCCCGCATAGGCCGCCATGAACGAAGCCGGATTCGGCAACACGAGGTTGATCGCCCAGATCGCGATGAAACCGATCGCCGCCGCCTTCCAACCGACCACGGCAAAGGCGATGCCGCAGACAAAAAAGATCGGCGGGAAAAACGTCAGCCGCTCCTCGATGCGCAGCATTTGAATGATCACGCCCGCCAACAAAATCACCCCCTGCGTGATCAGGACGGTGCGCGCCAGCGAGGCGTCCGGCACCGCGATCCACGACTCGATCAATCCCGGCAACGTCGTCATCACCGCCATCGCGCCAACCAGGCCGCGACCGAAATCAACCCAGTTGCGCCGCCGCCCGAATTCCTCGCCGGCCCACAGACTTTGATCGCCCGGCAACCGATCACGATTTGGTCCGCCCGTGAGCCGCTTCTTGGTTGGTTTCCGCGACTTCCCTTCGCCCTTTCCCAGCCGCAACCAGCCGCGCGGCAACCACAACAAAACCAGTCCCAGAATCAGTAAGAGCAAATCACGCATCACGGTTGCAAATTGCCAGAGTGCAGACGTCGCCCGTCGCGTGTCAAAGGTGCATCATCGTGTCATTTACTTTCGGATACCGCCGGTGTCCGCGCCGTTTCGAGCCGGGCGATACGCCGATCAACCACCTCGACTTCCGCCGCTTCGTCATCCGCCGGCAACGTGGCGCGAAATTCCCGCAACCACGCCAACGCTTCCGCCTCGCGGCCGAGCGCGACCAGCATTTCACCGCGTAAACGGCCGACAAAATACGGCGCATCCGCACAGGCCGAGGCGCGTTCGAGCGCGTGCAGGGCCGCCTCGCGATCTTCGCCGAGCCGCCAGTGCAGCACCGCTTCCTCGATCGCCAACGCCGCGCGTGCCCCGTGCCAACGCCGCGCCGTCGCGAGATGATCCAACGCCTCGGCCAACGCCGCCTGGCGCGCCTGCGCACGCAGGATGTTATTCGCCTCCGCCCAGGCCGCAGCGTCGAAGCCGAGCATCCGAGCGCCGTTGAGCCAAAACGTCAGCGGACGCGGATCGATCGCCCCCACCCAGCCGAGCCGTCGGCGCATCGTTGGCAAGTCGCGTTCCTGCCAGGCTTGGTAGGCGCTCACCCACATCAAATCCGCTGCCAACGCCCGAAACCCGCCGATCTCGATTCGGTATCCGGACGGCGCATCTGCCATTTCAGACTCCGCGACTTGTTTGCGCAGACTGGATTCCAGCCAACCCGCGAACACGCCGGCCAGCAAAGTCGCCGCAATCCCGCGCCAAGGAAAACTCCGGCGATCAGAATTCACGACGACGCAAAATCACCGCAGCCAGTCCGCCGTAGCCGCCGACAAAAATCGCCGCGTAAACCAACAGCCCGAATCCGAACGACGCGTCGCCAACCCGGCCAACCGCATCGAAAAGCGCCAGATCCGGCAGCGGCAGCAACACCCACGACAACCCGCCACCGCCTCCGCCCGGCGCCAGCGTTTTCAGTTGTCCAGCGCCCCACAACATCACTCCACCCAGCACCGCAAACGCCGCACTGCGCCCGAAACTCGCCAACCACGCCACCATCGCGCCCAGCACCGCCGCCTTCGCCAGCAGGGCCAAGGCCCCCGCCAGCAGCCGCGTCCACGGCACCATTTCGCCGGTTTGCCCCACCGCAAACGCCAGCACGGCAGTCGACGCCGCCACTTGGGCCGCCACCACGAGCCAAACGCCGCCCGCGCGACCGGCCATCCAGGCCCAGGTCGGCGCCGGACTGGTCAACGCCACCGCCGCCGTGCCGTTGTCCAGCGCCCGCTGCAGCGTTTGCGCCACGCCGACCACCATCAGTCCCAGCGCCACCAGCCCGCGCACCGCCACACCGAATTCAAAGACGAAGTCGCTCAGGCGCGCACCGAAGTTGAATTCGCGCCACCACAATCCACCACTCGTCGCCAGCGCCGCGACCGCCAATACCGCGAGCAGACTGCGTTGCGCGACGAGCTCCGTCACCGCTTCCCATATCGACGCCAGCCCTGCCCGCACCGCCAATTTCCCTGACGTTTCAGCGCGGGCCATGCCGTGCCTCCTGTCCCGCCATCGCCTGGCGCACAAACACCTCTTCGAGTGGCGACACCACCGCCGCCGCCGCGCCGAAATCTTCCGGTCGCCCCATCGCGACCACCCGCCCGCGATCCAGCATCACCAACCGATCGCAAAAACGCGCGGTGCGTTCCACCAGGTGCGACGTGAGTAGAATCGTTTTCCCGGCCTGTTTCAATTGATCGAGCAACGCTTCCAACTCGCGCACCGCCATCGGATCGACGCCCGCAAACGGTTCGTCGAGCAGCAACAGCGGCGCATCCGCCATCAACGCCTGCGCGAGCCCCAGCCGCAGCGCCATGCCCTTGGAAAAGGTTGCGACCGTCCGCTGCGCCGCGCCGCTCAATCCCACGCGTTCGAGCAACTCAGCGGCTCGCCGATTCGCGGCGGCACGATCGAGCCCGCTGCGCCAGCCCGCCCACGCCAAGGCCGCCGCGGCCGGCAGGTGCGTGACCACGCCGCCTTGTTCGGGCAAATATCCCATCTGCGCCCGCGCCGCCCGACTGCCGGCCAGATCCCCGCCAACCCAACACCCGCCCGTCGTCGGTCGCACCAGGCCGAGAGCGATTTTGAGCGCGGTGCTTTTGCCCGAACCATTGGCACCCAGCAGACCGATGGTTTCGCCCGGTGCGATGGTGAGCGAAAAATCCGCGAGCGCCGTCACCGGGCCGCCCCGTCCCGGTGCGGCGGAAAACCGTTTCGAAACCGCTTCAAACCGCAGGGCCGCCGCGGACATGGTTTACCGAATCGAAAAGCCCGCGAAACGGGGATCACCGTGCCCCCGCTCCCGCTCCACCTGGCGCACATAGCCGTGCATGCGCGCTTCGATCGACTCCACAAATGCGGCGATTTCCGCCGCCGCCCCCTGAACTTCGAGCTTCACCCGCCCATCGGTGAGATTTTGCACAAAGCCGCAGACCTCGTATTCCTTGGCCACCTGCGAAACATTGTAGCGGAAACCCACTCCCTGCACCCGACCGGAGAAATGGACGATCTCGTAGTTGAAGGACGACATAACGTTGCGCCGCACCGTAGGGAGCTCGGCGTGCATTCAGCAATACGCAAACACCTGGCAAAGTTGGCCGCCCAGATTTTTCATTGCGTTTTGGTGCCGCACTCCCACGGTCGGCAACAGGTCTTCGGACCCTCCATTTTCGAATGAGTAACTTTGATTCTGACAGCCCCTCCGACAACGAGTGGGATGACCGCGGCGAGCTGGCTTGGAATGAGTTCGATTGGGAGCAATATTTGCGCGAACAGGACGAACTGATCCACCGCTACATCGGTCACTACGAAAAGACCGAAGGTCGTGCCGACCGCATCGACGAAGTCGCCCACCGCATGGGCTGGGATGAGGACAGTTGGAGCAGCGACAGCGATTTTGAGCCGTCGGGCTCCACGCCGTCCGAGTTCCAGCTCGATTCGCCTCCGCCTTCCGGCGAACGCGAAACCGATCCCTACACGCTGCACAAAAACCCGGTGTTCATCGCCACCAAGGGCATTTTCATGACTCTGGTCCGCGGCTGGGAACGTGCAGCCGACCGTCCGGAAAAAGTTTCGCAAAGCCTCGCGCTGGCTTTCCACTCCGCCCTGCACCGGGCCGAGCAGCAGGCTATGTTCGCCATCTCGGCCCTCGATTTCGGCGATTACGCCATGGCCATCAGCCTGCTCAAGCGTGCCCTGCGCGAATTGAACGGCTGTTTCGCCCTGCTCGGCCAGACCGCCGCGCCCAGTCGGGCCTTGGCGGATTACTGCGAAATGGCGACGCCGCGTCTGTTCGATCTGCGCGAGATCTGGCTGCGCGTCATGAGCGAATGCCGCGAAGAGCTCGAGCGTCCCAACGACGAGGACGAGGATTGATTTTTCCGCACCGGGCCCACCCCAGCCCGTGATTCGTGGAAACAGGCCGGCGCATCTTCGGATCGCCGGCCTGTTGCTTGATGAGATTTGCGCACAATTCGCCTTGCACTTTGGTCGGAGGAGTTTTGCCTTCCCGACCTGCTTCGGAGAGATGGCTGAGTGGTCGAAAGCGGCGCTTTGCTAAAGCGTTGTAGGTGTAACAGCCTACCGGGGGTTCGAATCCCCCTCTCTCCGCCATCCTTCGCCTAGGCTACGGATGGCACGGCCAGATTCCCGAAGCAGTCCCGACTCAAAGTTAGGTAACGTAGGGACCGAAAATGCCGCGAAGGATGCCCTGCGTAGCTTCAGCGTAGCAGGGCCATGCACTACGTTTATCTCATCGAAAGCATTTCGAAATCGGGAACGAGATACACCGGCTACACTCGCGATCTGAAACAACGGCTGCACGACCACAACGAAGGCAAGAACGTCAGCACCGCGTCGCTTCGCCCCTGGAAGCTGAACACCTACGTTGCATTTTCTTCCAAACAACAGGCCCTCGCCTTCGAGCTCTACCTGAAATCCGGCTCGGGCCACGCCTTCGCCTCCAAGCGGCTTTGGTGAGCCCGGCTCTTTTGTTTCACGACGCTTCCCTCGGCGCGCCGTCGTTTGGCGCGGCCGCCGTGTCTTCTTCGCCACCGCCGACCAGCACCGAGAGCTGTTCCTGCACGGCGATGAAAAATTCCGGATTTAATTCACCCACGGGCACTTCGTAGAGCCCCTTGGTGCCGCGATGCTGATAAATCTGCTTGGTGCCGTCGGCTGTGCGCCCCTGCGGTTTGATGGCGCGTTTGCGCTCCAGCATCAGGGCCAGGAACTGCACCAGCCGCGCATCCTCAACCGACAACTCCGCGCTCGGATCGGCCAGGGTGAGGAAGATGTTTTCGGCCGTGAGTTTCAGTTCCCGGTCCGGATTTTCTCCGGCCACTCGCGGCTTGAACGCTTGAATCCAGCGACAGGCCACCCGGCCTTCGGTCTCGAAATTCGCTTCGGCACTTTCCCGCAGATCGACCCGCACAAGTTCGCCGTCCTCCGCCCGCCGCACCAGACGGCTGACCACGCGCTCGTCCTCGACAAACGCTTCTCCGGTCACGTGGCACTGGGTCGCCATGGCGGGCAGATTCATATCCATGGTTTCCTTGTCTACGGGCGAGGATTCCCGATGCTAGCAAATTCAAAACCCCGCCCTCGCCCAAACCCGCATGAACGGACGCATCATCGCCATCGGAGACATCCACGGTTGCCACGAAGAATTCGCCCTCCTGCTCAACCGCCTTGCTCCGACGTCCGACGACACGCTTATCCTGCTGGGTGATTTGATCAACCGCGGGCCGGATTCACTGCGCGTTATCGACATGGCGCGTGAAGCCCGTGCCCTCTGCCTGCTCGGCAACCACGAACTGCGTCTCTTGGAGCACCGGCGCTCGAACTTCCAAACCAAGCTCAAGGAAAACGACGCCGCCACCCTCGCCCGACTGCGACCGCAGGACTGGGAGTTTTTGGAAGCATTGCCCGCCACTCACCATGTGCCGGCCATCAACACCGTCTTCGTCCACGGTGGATTCCTGCCCGGGATTCCCTGGGCGAAACAGGACGCGGACACCGTCACCCGCATCCAGGTCGTCGATCGCGAGGGGCACGCCCGCAAACGCACCGAATGCCCCGACGGCGTGCTCTGGGCCGACTTGTGGAGTGGCCCGCCCTTTGTCGTCTATGGCCACACGCCGCGCCCCGACATCTATAAATTGAAATGGTCGGCCGGCATCGACACCGCGTGTGTCATGGGCGGGTTGCTTACCGCCTACGTGCTGCCGGACCGGCGCTTTGTCCAAGTCCGCGCCAAACAAAAATACTACGGTTGAGCCGCACGCCGCCATCCGTTCCGTTCCATCCCGTGCCTGACGCATCTCCCGAATCCACTTCGCCCATTCCCGGCGCCCTGCTGCTGGGCCTCGACCTGCAGGCTCCGTTTCTGGATGCCATCGCCGACAGCGCCGCCGTCATCCGCCGCTGCGCCCTTGCCTTCGCCGCCGCCCGCGGTCTCGGTCTGCCTGCGGCGTTCACGGAACAGGTGCCGCAAAAACTTGGGTCCACTGTCGCGGCGGTGCGAGAAGTTGCCGACGCCACCGCACCGGTGTTTGCCAAGTCCGCCTTTTCCGCCCTCGTCGATCCCGCCATCGAGGCGCATTGCGAAGAACTGGGCGTCGAACACCTCATTCTCTGTGGAATTGAAACGCCGATCTGTGTGTATCAAACCGCCCTCGACGCGCTCGGGCGAAACATGGCGGTCACCGTGTTGAGCGACGCCGTTGGCGCCCGCCGCCCCGCCGACGCCGCCGTTGTGCTCGCCGCGCTGGAACGCCATGGCGTGCACGTGCTGCCACTCGAAACCGTGTTCTATGCGCTCCTGCACGATGCCACGCATCCCTTTTTCAAACGCTTCACCACTCTTGTAAAATCCCATGGCTGATTCCGAACGCCCGTCCGTCGCCGACCTCAAAGCCCTCGAAGGCGGTCGCCCGTTTTCCACCGTCCTGCTTCTGCGCAAAGTCACCGCCAAGACGGCCTCCAACGGCAATCCGTTTCTCGGTCTCGAAT
>CBINJL010000130.1:0-7362 GCA_966250925.1 uncultured Opitutus sp.
GGAAACGGTCGACCTGGGCTTCGGGCAGCGGGTAGGTGCCTTCCTGCTCGACCGGATTTTGGGTGGCCATGACGAAGAACGGCTTGGGCAACGGGTGGGTGCCGCCGCCAATCGTCACCTGGCGTTCCTGCATGGCTTCGAGCAACGCGCTCTGGACCTTGGCCGGAGCGCGGTTGATTTCGTCGGCCAGCACGAGATTGGCGAAGATCGGACCGCGATGGGCGGAGAATTCGCCGGTCTTGGGCTGGAAAATCATGGTGCCGACGACGTCGCTGGGCAACAGGTCGGGGGTGAACTGGATGCGTTCGAACTGGACGCCGAGCGCGGTGCCGAGCGACTTGACCAGCAGAGTCTTGGCCAGACCGGGCATGCCTTCGAGGAGGACGTGGCCGTTGGCCAGCAAGGCGACCAAAAGGCGTTCGATGATGGCGTCCTGCCCGATGACGGCTTTGCCGATTTCGGAGCGGAGATTTTGGGACCAGGTGGAACCGTTGATCATTGTTAAACGTTGCGGACTTGAGCGGAAGGACCTTCTATGACTCGAACCTGCCGTGCGGGTTTCGCGCAGGAAAAAGACGCCGCCATGGATTTACCAACTCAAATCGATCAACGCCTTGCCGCGCTCGGCACTTCGGTCGCCGAGGTGGACGAACAGTTCGTGCGCGGATCCGGGCCCGGCGGCCAGAAAATCAACAAAACGGCGTCGACGGTGTGGTTGCGCCATCGGCCGACCGGCATCGAAGTGCGACGGCAACTGCAACGCTCGCAGGCGGCCAATCGGCGATTGGCGTGGCAAGCGCTTTGCGAAAAACTGGAGGAAAAACGCGAGACCGAGCGTGCTGCGGCCCGGGCCGAGCGGGAAAAGGAACGCCGGCGCCGGCGTCCGAAATCGGCCGCGCAAAAACGCCGCATGGTAGCGGACAAACGTCATCGCGCCGAAGTGAAGGGCCGACGCGGGCGCGTGGGGTCGGAGTAATGGAAACGCGCGGGGCGGAAACCCGGAGCGGCGACTCAGGGCGTGTCGGGAAACTTTTCCACGATCTGGCGCAGGGTATTGAGATTGCGGGTGGTGCCGACGGGCAGGTGATGCGGGTTGGCCTTGGCATCGGCCCAGACGGTTGAGGCGGTGAGTTTTACCCCGCAGCGCCAGTAGAGTTCGCGGCCCTTGACCGCGAAGGCGTCGACCTCGGTGCGGACCTCCACGATCCCGGCGGCGAGTTGAGCAGGGAGCGGTTCGCGAAAAAACGTGACCTGAGTGCTCGCGTTGGGCGCGTCGGCCCATAATTCGCCGAGGGGCGCGGTTGCCACGAGATCGGCGAGCTCGCGTCGGGTGCGAAGGAGGACGGGGACGGGGAACCCGAGTTCGGTGGCGAGATGGGCGGCGAGTTCATTCTCGAGTGCGGCGACGGCGCGGCGGGGCGAGGTGAACAGGACGTTGCCGCTGGCGATGAAGGTATCGACCTCGCTGCTACCGGGGAACGCAGCCACGGCCTCGCGGAGGCGCTCCATTTTGACGCGGCGTTTGCCGAGATTGATACCGCGGAGGAAGGCGACGTAGCGGGGCATGGCGAAGAGCGAACGGGGAATCCATGGCGTTGAAAAGCCGGCAATGCGGCCAAGCGGAAACTGCGGTGGGTGGAACCGGTTGCGCGCAAGGGTGGTCGAAAACGAGCATGATTCCTTGGAAACGCTGGGCTGCTTTGGGCGGCACCGTGATGATTCTCGGTTGGGGCGGCTGTGCTTCGAAACCAAATGCGGCGGCCATTCAGACGGAACAGCAAGCAGCGGCGCGATTACGGGAGGAAACGTTGCCGCCAAAACCGGCGGAACCGACGGATGCGGCGAAACCCGCGGTCAAGGCCACGGCGATGACGATCGAAATCGTGGTGCCGGCTAAGGACGGTCCCGGCGTGGTGGTGGTGGACAGCCGACCAATCGGGCGAGCGCCGCAGACCGTCACGGTGCCGGTGACGCCGCAGGGGTTTTTGGCTGCGCCGATGAAGATAGGGGTGCGGTTCGTGGGCGACGAGCTGGCCGAAGTCTCGGTCTCGATCGACACCGTGCTTGAAACGACGGATCGGCCCCCGCAACGCCTGGAGTTTACCCGTGAAGGCTCGCGGCGGGTGTTTGCGCGGATGTTGTGAAATCGGCGTGGGCCGAGGCGAAGCGAGCGGATAACCCTATTTTCCGCAATTGATGTTTAACGCAAAGACCGCGGAGGCCGCAAAGCACGCAAAGAAAGGCGGTAAGGAAATCGAAACAGCTCAGCGGAGCCCATCCTGCGAGTGAAAGCGAGGGATGGCGGGTTTGGCGGAATCTCACTCTGTGATCTCGGCGAACTCGGCGTTGAAACTACGAACCATAATCGCCTGGAATCCTCGACGTTTACAGTAGTTAGCCAAGACGCGAAGAGGACTCGTAAGGATATATTATCCAATGGCTTATTTGACTTCGTTGCCTTCTGTGAAAGTCCGAATTTCGACGTCGTTGTTGTTGTTAATCACTCGGTCTCGGGAGCTGGCAGTGCTTTCTTGGCTTTGGCGCCGAGGCGTTTGAGGTCCTCGACCTGATTGAGCAGATTGCCGCGGCCGGAGCTGAGTTTGTTCATGGCACCGTCGTAGCTGGATTTGGCACTGGCGAGTTGGCGACCCACGGTTTCGAGGTCGGAAATGAGGCCGACGAACTTGTCGTAGAGCGCGCCGCCGCGGTCGGCGATGGCCTGCACGTTGCGCGTCTGGCGATCCTGTTTCCAGACGAGGGCGACCGTTTTCAGCGTGACGAGCAGGCTGGGCGCAGTGACCAGAATTACGCGGCGATCGAAGGCCCATTCGTAGAGTGCGGAATCGGATTGCAGCGCGAGGGAAAAGGCATGGTCGAGCGGCACGAACATGAAAACGTAGTCCGGAGTGACGAGGCGACCGGTGTCCTCGTATTGTTTGGCGCTGAGCTGCTCGACGTGCGTGCGCACGGCGCGCACGTGTTCGGCGGTGGCGGCGGTCTTGGCGTCGTCGTCGGGACTGTTGACGGCGCGCTCGTAGGCGATGAGCGAGACCTTTGAATCGATCACGAGGTGGCGTTCGTCGGGCAGGCGGAGCAGGATGTCGGGCCGCAGTCGGCGACCGTCCTCGGTTTGGATGGATTCCTGCACGAGGTAGTTTTCGCCCTTGATGAGTCCGGCGGAGTCGAGCAGGCGCTCGAGCACGAGTTCGCCCCAGGCGCCGCGGGCCTGCGACTGGCCCTTGAGGGCGCGGGTGAGGGCGGTCGCTTCTTCGGTGATGTGGACGTTGAGCTGGCGCAGTTGCTCGATCTGGGTTTTGAGCGCGGCGCGGTCTTCGGTGTCGCCCTTGTAAACGGAATCGACGCGTTCCCGGAACTCCTTGATCTGGAGGCGCAGCGGGTGGAGGAGGGCGTCGACCTGTTCCTTATTTTGGTCGGTGAATTTCTTCGACTTTTCGTCGAGCAGTTTGGCGGCGACGGCCTGGAACTCCGTCTGCATGGTGGCGCGGAGTTTTTCGAGATCGGCGACGTGTTGTTTGGTGCGCGTTTCCTGATCGGCGAAACGGGTGCGTTCGGCGTCGAGGCGGGCGGTGGATTCGGCGGCGTGGGCGGCGAGTTGTTTCTCCGCGTCGGCAGTGGCGTGACGGGCGGCATCGCGCTCCGATTGCAGGCGGGCGGCGTCGGCGCGCAGTTGGGCGGATTCGGCGGCGAGTCGGTCGCGTTCGGCTTGCAGTAAAAGTAAACGTCCGCGCAAAAGCATTGCGAAAACGCCGAGGGCGACCGCACCGACCGCAATGCCATAGGAGAAAATCGTAAGTTGCATGAAAATGAAGTGCGTGCGGTTAATCGCAAATTACTGCCAGATGCGCTACTTGACAGCGGAAGGGGAGGCTCGCAAACACTTCTGCGACCGCGTCGGCCTGCCCCCGTGCGTTTCCGGTGGAAGTGGAGTGATTTACTTTCGCAAGAACGTGCTTCCGCGTCGGTTCACCAACGCAAACATTCACATGGCGACGCAATTCGCGACCGAAACATTGATGCAAACCGACCGGCAACGGGTGTTGGTAGTGGACGACGAATACGGACCGCGGGAGTCGATCGCGTTCACGCTCGGCACCGAGTTCGACGTGGAGACGGCGGAACGCGCCAGCGAGGCGCTGAGCCTGATTGAGAGGAACACGTATGCGGTAATCATCCTCGACATCCGCATGCCGGAAATGGACGGCATCAAGGCGCTGGCGAAAATCCGCGAGCTGGATCGGGAAGTCGCAGTGGTGATGTTGACCGGCTACGGCACGTTGCTCACGGCGCAGCAGGCGATGGTGGGGGGGGCGAATCAATATCTGCGCAAGCCGCCGGATATCGAGGAGCTGCTGGAAGCGGTGCGCAAGCAGGCGGTGGGCACGCTTAACCGGCGTCGGGAAGCGAAGGCCAATCGGGCGACGCGGGAGATGTTGGGCAAACTTGAACAGGAAATGTCCGAGCAGGAATCGACGCTCTGGCAGGGCCGGGCCTCAGTCGAACTGGTGCACGATCTGGCCAATCCGCTCACGGTGATGATCGGCTATGCCGGGCTACTGGTGGAGGAAGCCGATGCCTTGGCGCAGCTCGCGCCGGAACGGGCGGAGCGGTTGCGTGACTACACCCAGATCGTCGAGCGGGCGGCGGAGTATTGCCACCACTTGGCGGAAAACTGGCGCCACGCCGCGCGTATGTCGACGGACTTCACGGACGTGGATCTGGTGGCGCTGGCCGAAGAGGTTAAGAAGGTGATTTTTTTCAGCAATGCGGCCATTGAAATCACGGGTAACAGCGCGGCGGTAGTGCGCGGCTCGCGATTCGAGTTGGCGCGGGTGATGCAGAATTTGTTCCGCAACGCCCTCGAAGCCGGCGCGACCCGAGTGACGATCGGATTCGGGCAGCGCAACGATCAGGTGGAGGTTGTGCTGCAGGACAACGGCTCCGGCATGGATGAGGCGACGGCGAAGAACGCGCTGAAAGGCGGATTTACGACCAAGCCACAGGGAACGGGGCTCGGTCTGAGCATTTGTCGGCATCTGCTGGGGGCGCACGGAGCTACGATCGAGGTGGAATCGGTTGTGGGCCAGGGCACGACCATGCGGCTGTCGTTTCCTCCGCCAAAATGAGGCGGCGCCGCGTCAAAATCACCGGCGTCGGACCGGTGACCCCGGCGGGCATCGGCCGAGAAGCCTTTTGGAAGGGAATCCTGGAGCCGGTGAGCCGCGTGCGGCGGTTCACGGATTTGGGCGAAGAATACGGTCCTTTTGTCGCGACGGTAGTCGATGGCTTCGACCTGATGGATTATTTTGAACATCCAGGACGCTTGATAGGAGCTGCACGTCATACGCAGTTCGCTTTGGCTGGAGCGAGTCTCGCACTAGCGGATGCTGGGATTCATCTGGATGAGCTTAAAAGAATGACGACATTGGTCGGTATTGGCGTGTCATTGCTTGATTTTGGTTGGGTAAACCGCTCTTCGGAAGGAATTCATAAACGAGGTCTTAAAGGAGCGCTCCGGAGAATCGTATATGAAGCCAATCCGGCAACCATTGGTGGCGCGATTATCGAGCGATTTCAAATTCGGGGAAAGTCGATGGTTTTTCAAAGCTCATGCTGCGGTGGTCTGGATGCAGTAGGGCAAATGGCAGATGCTATTGCTACAGGTGAAGCAGATCTGGCGATTTGTGGAGGCACGGAAGCGCCTTTGCATCGAACTCCAATGTTGGAACTACGGGCTGCAGGGTTGACCCCCAGTAATCCGGAACGGCCAAGTGCACAATGTCGCCCTTTTGATCTGTGGCGAACAACGGGTGTTGTTGGTGAGGGCGCCGCAATTTTTATACTTGAAGCGGAGTCGAGTCCTCGCCCTGCATTGGCATGGATTGATGGTTATGGGTATTATTCCGATGAAAATGGAGTGTTATTTTCAGGCCTGGCGGAGGCTGTAATGACAGCGCTCGCAGAGGCAGGTTTGCAGCGAGAGCAGATAGATTCTATAGATGCTTGGGGCCCGGGGCATCGCGAAATCGACGCGGCTGAATTTCGTGCCTTGAGTCGAGTCTTCGGGGCTAAGCTCTCGAATCTAGCCACTTTTTCGATTAAGGGGGCGATTGGTAATCCGCTGGGGGCGGCAGGTGCCATTCAAATAGCTGCAGGAGTGTTGGCGATACAGGAGCGTTGCTTGCCGCCGACAGTGAACTGGGAATATGCTGATCCGGCCTGTCCATTATCTTTGTCGAATCAACCCCGGCATTTGATTACACAGCGCATGCTGGTGAATGCTCATGGTTTGTCCGGCTCAAACTCGGCGCTTATTCTTTCTCATGCAGCAAGTGGTCGGACTGCGAACGGGCGATGATTGATGGAATACAAATAATTGCCGCTGCTTTGGCCGGAGCGATTGGCAGTCTTGTGCTCTGGGCGAATCCTGATCGGAGACAAAATCAAGCAGTGTTTTTTTTCGCTCTAAATGTTGGAGCTTGGTTGCTTTGCCGATGGATGGCGGTGGGGCATGTTGACTGGACCAAAGGACTATTTTGGTTGCGAATTACTACGGCGGTCGGTGCCTTAATTCCGTTACAGTTATGGCACGTATTGGATGCGATTATGTATCCAAAATCGACGTTCGTGCGCAGCTTATGGCGAGGGATTGCGGTTTGGTTTATTACTGGATTGGTTGCGTTAATTCCTCTCACACATTGGTTTATACCGAAAGAGTCTACTCCATCTCATCCTTTGTTGGGTAAGGGTTATATTGTTCATTATTTGGGGTTGATTTGTCTTTATGTTGTATTAATTATCGCAGGATTAATTGTGGGGCGTAATCGGCGAGGGATTGAGCGTTTGGAGCTACATGTTGTTCTGCTCGGCGCGACTTGCACCACATTTGTAGTTATTCTTCTTACGGCAGGGAGAATGTTTTTGGGGTGGGCGGTGCCTGCGTATGTGTCTGCGTTCGTCCCATTGGCACTGTTTTTGTTTATAGCGGCAGCTATTACTACTCAGCGCATTTTTGACGCACGGCACATGCTCCTTCTTGTTATTCAGCGAGTATTACTTGTGGCACTTACCTGTGTAGTTGGGGGAGGGGTTTGGCTGGCTCTGAATACTGTAACGTCATCTATCGTAACGTATGTGATCGTAGTTGCTTGTATGCTTTGGATGTCTTCATGGCTGGATAAAGCTTTGAAGGTATGGCTACTGCATTTACCGAAGGCTGAGCACGCTAGATCCTTGGCATTTACTGTCGCACAAGAGGAGGTTCGTTGGGATGAGCTGATAAAAAAATTTACTCATGTGCTTAAGGCGTGGGGGCAAACCGATCGTTCTTTGCTGCGTTCCGCC
>CBINJL010000131.1:0-7352 GCA_966250925.1 uncultured Opitutus sp.
CACCCTCCAGACCCTCGAACTGGAACTCGACTGGGCCAATCTCTCCACAGTCAAAATCGAGTCTCACCACCTTCTGCCCGACATAGACGTCGTCACCAACGACCAGTGCCAGGCCGCCCGCCTGTGCGTGCGCCGGCTCCGCGCCCTCGGCTACCGCCGCATCGGACTCGCCACCGCGCTCGATGACGAATCACGCCTCGACGACAACTTCTCCACCGGACTCCTCGTCGAACAGGCCGAGATGCCCGAGAGCGAATGCGTGCCGCCCCTGCTATTCGACCGCGGTCCGTTGCCCGAGATCGGCGCCCGCATCGAGCGTTGGGTGAAGCAGCAGCATGTCGACGTGTTGATCACCAATTGGAAGGAGCTGCTCGGCGAACCGCTCGCCGGCGCGCACGGTTCCTGGCTGATTCCCGGCACCGGCCTGCGTGTCGGCCGGGATCTCGCCTTTGCCTCCCTCGATGTTCCGGCCAACCGCCCCGATGTCGCCGGCATCGTGCAAAACCACCGGCTCGTCGGCATGCGTGCGGTCGAACAACTCAGCGTGCTGGTGCGCACGTTTCACCGGGGACCACCAGATGCCCCTTCCGCCACCTACGTGCCGGGCTATTGGCGCGACGGCGCCAGCGTGCAATCGCGCGTGCGCGTTGCGACGCCGTTTGCTCTGACTGCCTGAGCCCACCGCCATTTTTTCCACCACCATGTCGTTTGATCGTATCCGCGATTCGGTTACACCCGATCACCCGGCCCGCCGGCCTCAGCCGCCGTCAACGGTGCCAAATCGGGCGGAAAACTCCCGCCGCGCGTTGGTGAGCGCAGTGGCGTTGTTCGGCGCCTGCGCGAGTCGCGCCAATGCCGCCGCCGCCTCGGTCTGCTCGCCATTGCGCACATGGAAACGCACCAGAAACTCCAGCATCGGCGCAAGATCCGGATCGCGCGCCAGCGTCTCGCGCATGACCCGCTCCGCCTCCCGCGGCTGCTCCAACCGGAATTGCAGCGCCACCAGTTCGACCGCCGCGGTGGGGTTGTAGCGATCCAAAGCCACCGCCCGTTCCAGCGGCGACACCGCTTCCCGCCACTGCCCGGCCTGCACCCGCGCCCGCCCGAGTTCAAAATTCAACCCCGCATCATCCGGACATTCTTCCAGGCCTGCCTCCACCACGCGAAATACCGCCGCCATGTCCTTCCGCGCCCGCGCCAGACCAACCTGATCCAACCACACCTGAGCATTCGTGGCCTCCAGACTCAACGCTCGCTCATACGCTTTCTCGGCTCCGTCAAAATCACCCTCCGCCTGCATGACTCGACCCCATTGCTGCCAGTTCACCGCCTCTTCCGGCGCCAGTTCCGTAGCCCGCCGCAACAGCACCTGTGTCCGCGTCGCGTCCGCCGTCGCTGCAGCCGCGACCCGGAGTCCGTAAGCCGTGCGGCAATGATCCTGCAACGTCACCAACACCGGATCGATTTCCTCGCGATGACGCCCGGCCGACTCCGCCCGCCGCCGCATTTCCTCCGCCCGGCGCGTTTCGCCCAGAACCTCGGCCACGGTGGCGAGCAGACTCAATCCGCCGGCAAACTGCGGATGCGCCGCGACGAGCGTTTCCAATTGCCGCCGCGCTTCCAGCCAGCGCTCCGCCTCCACCGCTGTCCGCGCCGCGCCCAGCAGCGCATGAGGATCATCCGGGGCGAGCCGCAGCGC
Source organism: uncultured Opitutus sp. (assembly GCA_966250925.1). Lineage (GTDB taxonomy): Bacteria > Verrucomicrobiota > Verrucomicrobiia > Opitutales > Opitutaceae > Actomonas. The sequence continues at coordinate 1,700 of CBINJL010000131.1, forward strand.
CTGTTCGTAACTCGCGCCAGCCTCCGCCAACCGACCCGATTTGAGCAACAGGTCGCCCAGTTTGCGCCGAGCGATCACATTGTCCGCGTCCAACTCCACCACGCGCCGCAACCACGGTTCCGCCTCGGCGAGACGCCCGCTGCCGCTCAGCAGTTCGCTCAAGAGGTAACACCAGCGAAACTCGTCCGGACGCAATACGACCAACCGTCGGTAAACCCATTCCGCTTCCGTCGTGTAACCGTTGGCATGATACAACTGCGCCAGCTCTCCCGCCGCTTCCGCCGCAACATCGCCGCCATTCCAGACCGCGATGATCGCGGCATTCACCGGCGTCGCGACTGCGACCGGCATGGTCGGTTGCGCCGTCGGCACCGTCCCACGCCAGCGGCCGACGTGTTGCCACCAGACGGCGCCGCCAATCGCCGCGCCCGCCGCCGCCAGCAGCACCGTTAAACCGATCGCCTTTCGCATGTCCCCCGATCTCCGCCACGTCCGCCGAGCGGCGTCAAACGCCAAGCCTGTCCTTCGTTAGAGCTCCTGTGCCCTCACCACGTTTCATGCCCCGTTGCTTCGTCATCGTGATTCTAGCGATCGCAGTCACGCGTTCCGCGACAGCAAGCGAGATCGCCGCGAGTTCGACTCCGCTCGCCGTCGCGAATTCCACCGCGTCCGCCGCCATGGTGTTCACCCGGCTCTCCGCCGCAGAAACCGGTGTGTCAGTGTCCAACGACTACAGCGATCCGCTGATGTGGACGCGTTACTATCGCGAATTTTCCCTCGGCGCCATCGGCACCGGACTCGCCGCCGGAGACGTTGATGGCGATGGCCTGCCCGATCTTTTCATCGTCAACAAATGCGGCCCGAATCGCCTTTATCGCAACCGCGGTGACTTTCGTTTCGAAGACATCACCACCTCCGCCGGACTCGCCGGTCCGAGCGAACCCGCACACTGGCAGCAGGGCGCCGCCTTTGCCGACATCGACAACGACGGCGACCTCGATCTCCACGTCTGCCGTTGGAACGCCCCAAATCTGCTCTACATCAACGATGGCGCCGGCCGTTTCACCGAAGAAGGAGCCGATCGCGGTCTCGGCATCACCACCGCGTCGTCACAGTTGTTTTTCGCCGACATCGATAACGACGGCGATCTCGACGCCTACCTCCAGACCAACCTGCTCAACGGCGAAGCCCGGCCCAATGGTGAACCCGATCGCCTCTTTGCCAACGACGGCCGGGGCTATTTCACCGACATCACCGCCGCCGCCGGCATCCGCGGCGACACCCAAGGGCACTCCGCCACTTGGTGGGACTACGACGGCGACGGTTTCCTCGATCTCTACGTCGCCAACGATTTCAAGGACCCCGATTCACTCTATCACAACAACCGCGACGGCACCTTCACCAACGCACTTTCCTATGTGGTGCCGCACACCCCGCACTCCTCCATGGGCGCCGATTTCGGCGACCTCGACAACAACGGCCGGCCCGATCTCGTCGTCGCCGACATGGCCGCCACCTCCCGGGAGAAAAACCAGCGCGGCATGGCCCACATCCGCGCCAACATGCCATGGAAGGACGACCGCCCCGGCGTTGCCGTGCAGCTCATGCGCAACACGGTTTTCCTCAATCGTGGCGACGGGCGCATGCTCGAAGCCGCGCAACTCGCCGGGCTGGCTGAGTCCGACTGGACCTGGAGCGTGCGGCTGGAGGATTTCGACAACGACGGTCGCATCGACGCATGGTTCACCAACGGCACGGTGCGTGAGTTGCACAACACTGATATCACGGGTCGCATGCAGCGTCAGTAAATCATGGCCGCACGCACGCGCATCATGCGCGAAACACCGGTGTTCGCTGAAGCCAATCTCGCCTTCCGCAACGAGGGTGATCTGCGGTTTTCCGATGTATCCAAAACCTGGGGACTCGATCATGTCGGCGTCTCATTTGGTGCCGTCACCGCCGACTTCGATCGCGACGGTGATCTGGACGTTGCGTTTTCCAACTACGACGCCCCGGTCGAGCTGCTGCGCAACGACAGCTCAAACGGCAACCGCCTGCTGATCTCGCTCCGCGGCGACGGCGAAACGATCAATACCCACGGCATCGGCGCCACCGTGGAGATCGAAACCGCGAGCGGCATCCAGACCCGCACGCTCATCCCGCAGCGCGGTTATCTGTCCTCCAGCGAACCGGTGCTGCACTTCGGCCTCGGAGAAGACGAGACCATCGCACAACTCCGCGTTCGCTGGCCGGGTGGATGGACGCAAACGTTTTCCGACTTGGCTGCGGGCCGGTTCTGGATGCTGCCCTTTTCCGACGAAGCGATAGCGCAACCCGATCTCAGGGAGCCTCCCCGTTCCCATAAAACCGACTGGGGCATCACGATCAATTCGATCGAGGACGACCGCGCCCAGGACCAAGGTGATCAATTACCCTACCACCTCGATCGCCTCGGTCCCGGAGTCGCTATCGGCGATATAAATGGTGACGAAATCGACGACATCATTGTCGGCGGCACCACCGGCCACGCCGGCGAGGTGCGCACTTCCACGACCGGCGCGCAGGCCCGTGGCTGGGAGCCTTCCAACTTCACTCTCTTCAGCGGCACCACCAGCACCGCCGATGCCGCACCGCTGTTGGTCGAAATCAACGGTGACGGTCACCTTGATCTGATATTGCCGCAGACCGGCGTTGCCCGTCCGGCTGGCGACCCGGCATATCAACCCCGGGTTTTTCTCAACGATGGGCACGGCAACTTCGACCGCGCTCCGGCGGATACACTGCCGGCACTGTCGCTCAGTGTCGGTGCTGCGGTCGCCGCCGACTTCGACCGCGACGGCGACCTTGATGTGTTTCTGGGCGCACGCTGCATTCCCGGCGCGTATCCGGAATCCCCCGACAGTGTCTTGCTCCAAAATGAAGGCGCACGATTCGTCCGGACGCACGACTCCACGTTTGCGCAGCGTGGCATGATCACCGCCGCGCTCGCGACCGACGTCGACGGCGATGGCTGGCTAGATCTCTTATTGGCCCGCGACTGGGGCACGGTGCTCTTCCTCCGTAATGACGAAGGCCAGGGCTTCTCTGATCATTCCGAATCCGCCGGTTTCACTGCTGCCGGGAGTGGCTGGTGGAACAGTCTTGCCGCCGCGGACTTCAACAACGACGGCCGCCTCGACTACGCCGTCGGCAACCTCGGCCTCAACACGCCTTACCAACCTCCGCTCACGCTGCTGCGCGGCGTCTTCGAGGACGGTGGCGAGCCCATCCTGATCGAAGCCATCACCGAAAACGGCGAACTCCATCCGCGTCGCAGTCTCACCGTGCTCGGATCGCACATCCGTTCGCTGAAACGTTCCGTGCGCACCCACGACGCCTACGCCCGCATGCCCTTGCGCGAAATCGTCGATCCGGCGCAGCTGGCCGCAGCGCAGCGGTATGAGGCCACCGAACTTCGCAGCGGTGTCTTCCTCAGCACTCCGGACGGCACTTATAGGTTCACGCCGCTGCCCCGCGTCCCAGCGCAATTGTCCCCTGTCTTCGGGCTGCTGGCGCTCGATCACAATGCCGACGGACACACCGACCTCATCGGTGTGCAGAACCTCTACAGCGTGCGACCGGAAACCGGCCGGTTCGATGGCGGACTCGGGTTCATCCTCCACGGCGACGGTCGAGGCGGATTTGCTCCAGCCGGTCCGCCCTACCTCACCGTGCCTCATGATGCCAAGGCGCTGGCCGCAATCGATCTTGCCCGCGATGGCAGGCCCGATCTCTACATCACCCGCACCAACGACAAGACTCTCGTTCGCGAAAACGGCACCGGCGGCACATTTCTCGCCCTTCGCCTCGTCGGGCCGCCAGCCAATCCCACCGGCATCGGCACGCGGGTGACTGTGGTGTATTCAGATGCCCAGCACACAATGACCGAAATCACTGCCGGCGGCGGCTACCGCAGTCAGTCCACTGCCAGCGTCTTCATTGGCTACGCACTGGAATCGCCACCGAAGGAAATCGTTTTTCGCTGGCCCGACGGCACCAGCAACACCCTCGCCTGGCCCGTGTCGCCGCCCCCCGTCCTGAACATCCGTATGCCGTGACCGGCCTTTCCCTTTTTCCCGTTGGGCGAAATCCGCTCGAAGGCTTGGCAAATGATGGCGGCACTTCGCGCCGTCAGAGAATGATTAAGATAAAGAATAAAGAGAAAGATTTCCCTTTTCCTGCTCCATGAAACCCATCCACGTCATCGCGCCGCTGGCGATCATCTCGCTCGCGATCAACATCGGATTGATCCTCCGCTCCACCGAGCCCGACTCGCTCCCTACCGCGACTCCGCCAAGTGCGCCATCCCACATCGAAAACCCGAGATCGAAAACCGCGCTTCCCGCCGGTGATCTGTTGGCCTACGCCGCGCTCGGTTCCTACGTCGCGGCCAGCAATCGAATCCCTGATCTCGCCTGGACCGACGACCAGTTCAATGCCTTCGCTGCCGGCCTCCGCGCCTGTTATGAAGGGAATCCGGTGCCGTTCAATGCCAGCGCCGAACGCCTGCGCGATGATATCAATGCAACCGTCCGCGACATCCTGGGCGAGACCGACAGCGGCGGAGACCCTCTGGCGCTTTACTTCGCACAACTCCGCGCAGAGGAGAATGTGCAGCAGACGGACTCCGGGCTCCATTACCGCATCACCGATGCCGGCTACGGTGACGCGCCGGTCGCAGATTCCTCCGTGCTCATCAGCTATGCAGGGCGGCTGCCCGACGGCCAAAAGCTCACCAGCTTCCAAGCCACTCGCATCGCGGTGAAGCTGGCCGACGTTCTGCCCGGTTTAAGGGAAGGACTCACGCTCATGCAGCCCGCCGGCAAGGCATTGCTCTACCTGCCGCCGGCGTTGTCCTTCGCAGACGGTCGGTGGCCCGCCGATATCCCACGCGGCGCTCCCATCATCCTCTTCGTCGAATTGCACGACGTCACCGCGCGCTGAGCGGCGGTTGCCACGAACGGATTCCCTCTCTATTACGTTTTCCCTTCCGTCGTAGCGCGGTGCTTCAGCCCGCGCTTTCCTCTACTCTTCCTCCGCAGCCGGTCGTCGACAAGTGACGACCCTACGAGGGCCAACCTCGTTTTTCATGTGGCTACAGTATTGTTTAACACGTTCTGAACCACGCCTCCTCAGTCTTCATCCGGATTCACCACGGGTGAAGGTTTCCCGACCGCGAAAAGGCCGAGGTCGATGCCGTCGGCGATGTGTTTCAAACCCGCGGCGGAAAGGTGCAGGTGATCGCCGCTGTCGACTTCGGCCCGCAGGCGCTGCGGGTTTTCCGGATCGCGCGCCATCGCATCAAAGTCGATCACGGCATCGAAGCGGCCGCTGTCGCGTATCCAAGTATTGATTACCTGCCGGTCGGCTTCGCCCTGCTCGGACCAGTAGAAACAATCGCCGTAGGGCATGATGGTGCCACCATAGACCTTGATCCCGTGATCATGCGCACGGGTGATGGTTTGATCGAAGGCCGCAATGATGTCCGCCGCCGTCGCCGCCGGCTGGCCGTTTTCACGGGCACCGGCCGCCGTGCCGAGATCATTGATGCCTTCAAGAATGATCAGCCAACGCACGCCCGGCTGGGCGAGCACATCGCGATCGAGCCGCGCCA
>CBINJL010000132.1:0-7349 GCA_966250925.1 uncultured Opitutus sp.
TTCGGGCTCGGAGTAGGGGACCCGCTGCCGTTCTTTGCCCTTCATCAGCTCTGGACCGTGACCGCCGTGATCGGCGTGGGCGGCATCTGCGTGTGGGCCTACCTCAAGAGCTTCCCAACCGCCAAACTCATTCCGATCCGCGATCCCCGCATCGGTGAATCCCTGACCTACCATGAGTAACGCATCGTCTTCCTCCAAGCCGGCCGCCTGGCCGCTCGTGGTCGCCGTTATCGGTGTCTTCGCCATCTTCCTGGTGATCATGCAGCTGGCGCACACGCCGGTCACGCCGATCGCCCAGGCCACCAACGTGCCGGAAGGCGAGCAGTGGAAACTCTCGCACGAGGGCCGCAAGACCAAGCTCGCCGAGCTGCGCGGCGCTGCCGACAGCCAGGCGACAAGCTACGGCTGGATCAACAAGGACAACGGGGTGGTGCGTCTGCCGGTCGACCGGGCGATCGAACTCACGTTGGCGGAGATCAACGCTGCCCGCTGATTAACCCATGGACTGGTTTTTCTACGCTGTGGCGCTTCCAATCGCGCTGCTGTTTCTCGCCTCCGCGTCCTACGCACTCTACTGGGCGGCCAAGAACGGCCAGCTCAAGGAGTTCGACAAGAACGCTGCCTCCATCTTCGACGAAGAGGAGCCGGTCGGCGAACAAACCGATTTTTTCCCCGGACGACGTCCGGCTGGCCCTACGCGCCGCTAATACCGCTTCAACCTGACGATGGCCTCCGCCCCCAGTATTGCTCAATCGCTCAACCCAGCGACGCCACTCAGTGTGGTGTCGCGTGCGGAGTTGAGCGAGATTGATGCCTCCACCAAAGCTCCGGCTCTGTTCTTCCTGATCTCCAGTGTGCTCTGGCTGCTGGTGGGAACGGCCTTTGCGCTGATTTCCTCCTTCAAGCTCCACTCGCCGGAGTTTCTGGGGGACTACGAATGGCTGACCTTCGGCCGTGCCCGCACCGTCCACCTCAATACCGTCGTTTACGGCTGGGCCATCAATGCCGCCTTTGCCGTGACCTTCTGGCTGATGGCGCGTCTTTCGCGTTCTGTGCTGCGCCATCCCGGACTGTTGTTTGTGGCCGGTGCCGCGTGGAATATCGGCCTGAGCATCGGGGTCTTCGGCATTTTGCGCGGAGATTCGACTTCGATCGAATGGCTCGAAATCCCGGCCTACGCCACGCCGCTGCTTTTTGTCGCCTATGCGCTGATCGGGGCCTGGGCCATCATCACCTTCCGCTTCGGCAAGTCACAGCACATCTACGTTTCGCAATGGTATCTGCTCGCGGCGCTCTTCTGGTTTCCGTGGCTGTATTCCGTCGCGCAGATGATGATGATCTTCGATCCCGCACGCGGCACGGTGCAGGCCTTGGTCAACTGGTGGTTTGCCCATAACGTGCTCGGCCTGTGGCTCACGCCCATCGGACTGGCTGCCGTCTATTATTTTCTGCCCAAGGTGCTGGGTAAGCCGATTCACAGTTATTATCTGTCGGTGCTTGGCTTCTGGTCACTCGCCTTCTTCTACAACTGGGCCGGTGTGCACCATTTGATCGGTGGTCCGGTGCCGGCCTGGGTGCAGACCGCCGGTATCGCGGCTTCCTTCATGATGGTCGTGCCGGTGGTGGTGACGGCGATCAATCACCACATGACGATGATCGGCAGCTTCAGTGCGCTGAAATACAGCCCGACCCTGCGCTTCATCGTCTTCGGTGCGGTGTCCTATACGCTTTCCTCGCTGCAGGGCTCCTCGATGGCGATCCGCAGTTGGGCCGAAGTCACCCACTTCACCCACTACACTGTCGGCCATGCCCACTGGGGCTTGTATGCCTTTTTCTCCATGGTGATGTTTGGCAGCATCTACTACATCCTGCCGCGTCTCCTGCTCAAGGAATGGCCGTCCGCGACGCTGATCAGCTGCCACTTCTGGGCCACCGCCGTCGGTATCATCATTTACGTCGGCGCGTTGAGCTGGGGTGGTCTTGAACAGGGTTTCGCGCTCAACAATTTCGAAAAGTATCCGGTTTTCTTGGACATCGTTGAAATGACCAAGAAGTGGCTCCTGACCCGCAGCCTTGCCGGTATTCTCATCACGGTCGGCCATATCGCTTTCGCCGTGAACTTTACTTGGATGCTGCTCAAACGCCGCGAACCGGGACAGACCGCTCCGACGCTGTTCCGCAACCCTGAGTCCATGGAGATCGCTCGATGAATCGCGCTCCGCTCATTTTTCTCGGCGTCTTTGTCGCCATCGCATTCTCGTGGACGGGTATCGTCCTGACCAATCAGGTTTCCTACGGCAACCTCACGGCCTACTACGACGAGAACGAACAGAAGGTGTTTCCCGAACCCGTGCCCGGTCTGGCCGAACGCGGCCAACTGGTCTATCAGGACCTCGGTTGCATTTATTGCCACACCCAACAGGTGCGCGCTCCGGGCTACGGCACCGATATCGAACGCGGCTGGGGCGAGCGGCAGAGTGTTGCTCGCGACTACATTCGCGAAAAACGCGTGCTGCTCGGCACCATGCGCACGGGTCCGGATCTGCGTAACATTGGCGCCCGTCAGGCCGACCCGACCTGGCACATGCTGCATCTCTACGATCCTCAGATCACCTCGCGCGGTTCGGTCATGCCGCCGTCGCGCTTCCTCTTCGAAGAGCGCAAGATCAAGGGCTCCCCGAGTCCCGACGCGCTCAAGCTGCCGGCGACTTACGTCGATGGCACGCCGTTGCCCGCCGATTCCCTGCCTGCCGAAGGTTATGAAATCGTGCCGACCGAGCGGGCCAAGTCACTTGTCTCCTACCTGATCAACCGCAAGGACACCTACGCCTATCCGGAAACCTTCAACGTCGTCCCTCAGGACGCCGAGAAGAAGGAAGGCGAGGCCAAGGCCGACGGCGAAACCGCGTCCGGAGAAGGGGAGGGCCACTAAGATGAGCCAGGACAAGTTTAAGAAATCCGATCCCAAGATTGAGCAGGCGGCCGTGTCCGACGAGCAGATCCAGGAACTGCATTCGGTGTTGTTGCGCGAAAAGGGCGAGCCGAGCGAGGGCTACATGCCCATGCCGCTCTTCCTTCTCGGCTTCGTGTCGGCGATGATCTTCATCGTTTCGATCTACTTCATCCACAATCGCGGCGGACTCACGTCCGGCATCGGCGAAGCGGCGATGATTTACGATCCCCACTTCGATCCGAAGATCCACGGCGGCCAAACCGGTGAGAAAAAGGAAGTCGATCCGATGGTGGCCGGCAAACGCCTCTATCAAACCTGCGCGGCCTGTCACCAGGCGACGGGCACGGGGCTTCCCGGCATTTATCCGCCACTCGCGGGGTCAGATTGGGTGACGGGTTCCAAGGAACGTGTCGTGCGCATTCTGATGCACGGTCTCTCCGGTCCGATTGAGGTCTCGGGCAACACCTACAACGGCAACATGCCGGCGTTTGGTCAGGGCAGCTCCTACAACTGGTCCGATGATCGTATCGCCCATGTGTTGACCTACATTCGTAATGAATGGGGCAATCAGGCTGAACCGATCACGACCGAAGAAGTCGCGGCGATTCGCGAAGCGACGGCCGGACACTCCGCCCAGTTCACCGCCGAAGAGCTGTTGCAGATCCAGTAAGCGCGGTTCACGCACACTCCACTGATTCTACACAAAAACGCCGCGGCGATGTCCGCGGCGTTTTTGTGTTCCGGTGTTTGGGGTCACCCTCGCGCTAATTCTTCCGATCGCGCCTTTGCCGCCAAAACCGTTTCCGTCATGATGCCGCGAAAATCGCGCGCCGCCATGCGTTGCAGACCGGCGTAAGTGGTGCCGTTGGGAGACGTCACCTGGTCGCGCAGTGCCTCGGGCGTCTTGTCGCTGCGGGCCATGAGCCGGGCCGAGCCCAGCACGGTTTCGATGGCCAGCATTTCCGCTTCTTCGTGGGTGAGCCCCGCGGCAACACCGCCTTCACGCAATGCGGCGGTAAATTCGAAAACAAAAGCCGGACCGCAGCCACTCACGCCCATGAGCGCGTCGATCTTGGTCTCGGGAACTTCCAGGTGTTGTCCGATTGCGCCGAGTAAGTTTTCCACCAACTCACGATCCGACGGAATCAACGTTGCCCGGCTGCACCAGCCGGTCATGCCGGCGCCGATCGCGCTCGGGGTGTTGGGCATCGTGCGGACGATGTTGCGGGCGCGGGGAAACACCGCCGCCAGGTGTTCAAGAGTCTTGGCCGCGAGCACCGAGAGGACGAGTTTGCCGGCGGTCAATTCGGCCAGTCGCGGATCGGCCGCAGCGAGATGCTGAGGCTTGAACGCCACCACGACCACCTCGGCCTCGGCGAGAAGCTCGGGCAGATCGACGGCACGCTGGATGCCGGTGCGTTCGGCCAGGGCGCGTGCACTGGTGCCGCTTGCGGAGTAGCAACCGATGCAGGTCTGTGCGGCGGGATTCTGAGCCAGCAGGCCGTCAACGATGGCCGAAGCCATGCGGCCGGCGCCGATGAAGGCAGTCTTAACCATGACGCTTTTGCGGGCGGTTCACTGGATGCAGGGCGATCGCGACCGTGCCACCGCCGGAAAGATCATGCAGGGTGAGGTCGCCCCCCATGTTGCGCATGGCGTGACGGGCAACGGTGAGTCCCATGCCCACGCCGACGGTGTGTTTGGAGCTGATGAAGGGTTCGAACATCTGGTCGCGGATGCCGGGATCGATGCCTCGCCCCCGATCCTCAACCCGAATCTCGATCTGGGGCGAATCCCCGTCTTCGGTCTTCAGTGCGGTGCGCACGGTCACGGTGCAATCGGCATCCGGAGTGGGGCCGTAGGCTTCCCACGCATTGGAAAGGAGAGCGCCGATCGCGCTTTCGAAGATTTCGATGTGACTGTCGATGAAGAGCTCATCGAGCGGGTTCTCGAGCAAGACCACGCCGTTGCGGCCCACTTCCTGTTGAAAGCGCGTGATCGTGCCTTCGAGCAAATCGGAGAGTCGAAACCGTTCCGTGGGCAGGCGGGTTTTCACCACCATGGAGCTGAGCTGCTTGATGATGGAGACGATGCGCTGGACGGCCTTTTCAACGGCGTCGGCATTGCGGCGCACGGCTTCCGGTTTCTCCGCGCCACTCTTGATCAGATCGAGGTAGCCAATGACCACGCCGAGCAGATTGTTGAGATTGTGTGCGATGCCTTGGGTGACGGCGCCGATGGTGGCGGCACGGCGCGCCTCGGCGAGACGTCGCTGCAGGTCGACCATCTCGCGGTTGATGGCGACGAAACGCAATTGGGTCTGCACGCGGGCGAGCGTTTCGTCGAGATCGATGGGCTTGGTAATGTAATCCACTGCGCCGACCGCGAGGCCCTCGATCTTGCCCTCCTTGGTGTTGCGGGCGGTGATGAAGATGACCGGGATCGAGCGGGTGTCCTCACGTTTTTGCAGACGGCTGCACACCTCGATGCCGTCCATTTCCGGCATCATCACATCGAGAAGAATAAGGTCGGGTTTGTCGGCCGCGACCGCGTCGAGCGCCTCCTGTCCGGAGTAGGCGGAGATCACGGAAATTCCTTCGCGCTCCAGCTTCCGCTTCAGGAGCTGCACATTGATGAGCTGGTCATCGACCACCAGGATTTTGGGAGCGGACATCGTTGCGCTTACCTAAACGAAGGATTTTTGCCGGCTGCAATCTCCGAGGTGAATCAAACCCCGGTTCGCAGGCGGTGCGATTTCACGGTATTTTGCATCAACATCGCCACCGTCATGGGGCCGACGCCACCGGGGACGGGGGTGATTTTGGCGACCTTGGGCGAGACTGCGTCGAAATCGACGTCGCCGACGAGTCGATGCCCGGTCTTGCGGGTGGCATCCGGTATCCGGTTAATCCCTACATCGATGACGACCGCGCCCGCCTTCACCATGTCGGCGGTGACAAAGTGCGGCCGGCCGATGGCGGCGATGAGCACATCGGCCTGACGGGTGATGACCGGCAGGTCGGAGGTCGCGGAGTGGCAGATCGTAACCGTGCCGTTGGCGCCGGCTTTTTTCTGCAAAGCGAGCAGCGCGACGGGCTTGCCCACAATCAAGGAGCGGCCGAGCACCACGACATGTTTTCCGCGGAGATCCACCTGGCTGCGGGCGAGCAGCTCCATGATGCCGGCGGGGGTGCAGGAGGCGAAGCCGGTGTCGTCTTCCTGGGCGATCTTGCCGAGATTGATGGTGTGGAAGCCGTCGACATCCTTGGCCGGATCGACGCGGCGGAAAATGGCGAGTTCGTCGAGTGGCGCGGGCAACGGACTTTGCACCAGAATGCCGTCGACGGTGTCATCGGCATTCAGTTCGTCGATCAAGGCCTCGAGCTCGGCTTGCGAGATGGTGACCGGGGGCAGGATGACGCGGCTTTCGACGCCGATTTCGGCCGCGGTCTTTTCCTTTTTCTTCACGTAGGAAACGGAAGCGGGGTCGTCGCCGACGCGGACGAGGGCCAGGCAGGGTTTGCGGCCCGCCGTGCGAGCGACCTCAGCCTTGAGTTCGGCGATGATGGTGGTGGCGATTTCGTTGCCGTTGATCAGTTCCATGGAAAGAGGAGACGAGGAGGCCGGGCGCGTGCAGTCGGCGCGAACGGGAGATGACGGGGAGAAACTGTCGCGAGGCTCAGCGAAGCTGCAGCGATTCGACGGCGATGACGATGTCCTTGGTGTCAGGCACGGTGCGGGCGACGCCGTAAACCACGATGACACGGTCCTGATAGCTCTCGATCTGTTCGGTCAGCAGCAGTTTGGTGAAATCGAGGTAGGCGAAACGGGTGCCGTCGTCGGCTTCCAGCGCCCAGTCATAGGGCCGGCGCGGGCGCAGCGGCGAACGCGTGGTGGCGAGTTTGCCTTCGAAGAGACGCGGCAAGGCGGCGAGGCTGGAGCGTTCGGCGTCGGTGCGTTCGATCGCCTGACCGGCGACAGGACGAGGCGCGGGAGACGCCGACACGGCGTTGCTGGAAACGGGGGCGCTGTCCCGGACGGGAGTGGACGTTGCAACGGGGGCGGAAGACGGCCGCGGCGCAGCGGTGGTGGCGGAAGTGGCGCCTTGCAGGTAACCGATGACCGACTTGTTGATGCGCAGCTGCGTCCAGCGGCCGCGCAGGCCGGTGATTTCCATTTCGTCTTCGGCGGTGCTGGTGGTGAGCACCGGCGCGTCGGATTTTGGTGCGGTGTGCAGCGGGGAACCCGGTTTGATGTCGAGGTCCTTGCCGATGAAGCGGTTTTCGACGAAAACATCGTGCGGGCCGGGCAGGGTGACGGCGGTCCAGCCGGCGGGGGCCGTGGTGGCGCTCGCGCTCGCGGGCACCGGTTCGCAGGTCTTTATCAGGCGCAGCAC
>CBINJL010000133.1:0-7325 GCA_966250925.1 uncultured Opitutus sp.
GGTGCGTTGCTGGCCGATTCGGCCACGCACGCTGCGAGCGTTCACCGTATTCTCGATCGGGTGCTGACGCGGCTGTATGGGTAGGCCGCCTGCTTGCAGGCGCTCCCGCAGACTCAAGCGCGAGCAAGCTCGCAGCCTACGGTTGACTGAAGGCGGCGACTCCGGGCGCGCCGCCTCAGCGGACCGCGGCCCAGACGCGCTGCACGTCGTCGTGGTCTTCGAGCGCCTGGAGGAACTCGCCGACTTCCTCGCGTTGTTCGTCGTTGAGATCCGGATACATCTTGGCGACGTAGCCGATTTCCGAAGTGACGACCGACCAGCCGTTCCGGCTCAGCCAGGTTGAGGTCGCGTGAGTCTCGGTGCGGTCGGTCAGAAACCGCGCGCCGGTCTGATCCTCGGGGATGTCGTCGTTCTGCGCATGGGAAAGCGGTTCGAATTCGTTGGCGCCGGCCTCGATGGCGGCGGCTTCAAGATCAACCGCGGCTGCAGGGTGGGCGGCCTCGACGATGCCGACGTGCTCGAACAGAAACTTGTTGGAGCCCGCGAGGCCCAGCACGCCCTTTTTGAAGAGCACGCGGATTTCGGGCGTGGTGCGCTGCACGTTGTCGGTGTAGGCCTCGACGATGATGGCGACCTTGTGCGGCGCGTAGCCTTCGAACACGACGTGGTCCATCGTCATCTTGTCGTCGCCGAGACCGGCGCCCTTGCGCACGGCGCGTTCGATCACGTCGCGGGTGACGCTGGCCTTGCGGGCCTTTTCGATCGCGGCGAAGAGACGCGGATTGGCGTCGGGATCAGCGCCGCCCAATTTCGCGGCGACCGACAACTCCTTCACGAGTTTGCCGACCATCTGACCCTTCTTGTTGTTAACGATGGCACGTTTCGCGTGCAGCCATTGACGACCCATGGGACGAGCTGTTTACGCGGGTGGGGAAGGGGCGCGCAATCCTGGAAATCAGGGAAACAATTCGTGGGGATCAGTGAGATTCGATGAATCTTTTTCGAACCGCGCACGTCTCAGTGGGTCGAACCTTTGTTATCATGAAGAACGTAATCCCTTCATTTGCACTTCTATCCGTCGTGTTGCTGGCGGCCGGCTGCGCCGCTCCCGGCACCCAGGAACGCCGGGGCACCGAAATCGGCGCCGTCACTGGCGCGATCATCGGCGGCATCATCGGCCACCAGTCCGGCGAAACCGCCGCCGGTGCCGCCATCGGTGCGGCGGTTGGCGGCACGGCCGGCGCCGCGGCCGGTGCGTCGAAGGATCGCGAGCAGGCGCGTCGCTATGAGCGCGGCACGGTCAGTGCGCAGCCGCAGCGCGACCAATACGGGTATTCGCTGGACGAATACCTGCGCCTGATGACCGACGAGGAAATGGAGATCCTGCAGGCGCGCGCGGACCGGCGGCCGGAAGTGCCGATGGCCACGCTGCTCACCGAGCAGGAAAAATCCAATCTTCGCCGCCGCGCCCAGGCCGATCGTGAGATCGGTCGCTGAGCTCATTCATTGTGGCGGGGAAGCCGACGCTTCCTCGCCCAGCAGGCGCTGGAGATAGTCGCGCAGCTCGAGCAAGCCGATGGGTTTGTCGGCCACGATGCGGGCGCCGCGATCACGCGCCTTTTGCCGTGAGCCGTTCGGCCAGAAGCCGCTCATCAGCATGACGGGGAGATCCGGTCGGCGGGCCAGCAGGTGCTGCAGGACGTCGAGTCCGCTCGCTTCGGGCATCGAGAGATCGCAGAGCACGGCGGCGAAATCCGCCGGTGTGCGGTCGAATTCAATCAGCGCCTGCCGGGCACTGATGTGCACGACCGGATCACAGCCGAGACGGCGAAGGATGGGCGCGAATGCCTGAGCCACGGCGGTTTCGTCGTCGATCACCAGGATGCGCGGCTTGTCGGTGAAACCGGTGAATTCCGCGATTGTTTCCTCGCCAGCGGCGAAGGCCCCGGCGGGATTTTCCGGCAGCCAAATGCGCATGCGTGTGCCGTGCGGCGAGACAGGATGCACCGTGATCGCACCGAGGTGACGCTGCACGATGCCGTGGGCGGTGGCGAGGCCGAGACCGGTGCCCTGCTGGTTGCGCTTGGTGGTGAAGAACGGATCGAAGATGCGTGCGCGAATCGCGTCGGGAATGCCGGAACCGTTGTCACTCACATCGATGCACCAGTAGCGGCCGGCCGGCAGCATGCCGGTCACGGCCGCGGCGGTCTGGCCCGGCGCGATTTCCTGCCGGAGCAGATTCACCAGCACCCGGCCCGGGCGGTCGCCGATGGCCTGGATGGCATTGGTGCACACGTTCATGAGCACCTGATGAATCTGGGTGCCATCGGCCCAGACCTCGGCGGCTTCGACCGGTTCGTCGAGCTGAAGGGCGATGGCGCGCGGTGAGGCGGCGCGGAGCAATTGCAACGTCTCGCGCACGATGGGGCGCAGATCAAGATGGCGTTGAGCAGGTTCGGTCTGACGGGAAAAGGTGAGAATCTGGCGCACGAGATCGCGGGCCCGACGAGCGCCGGCGACGATGGCATCCAGCGGCGCACCGACGGTGTCGGCGCGATCGGCCAGATCGAGTTTGAGCAACTCGGCATGACCGAGAATACCGGTCAGCACGTTGTTGAAATCATGAGCGATGCCGCTGGCGAGTGTGCCGAGCGCGTCGAGTTTCTGGGTTTGCAGCAGCGCATGTTCGGTCGCCTGCAACTCGGCCTGGGCGCGGACCTGGGCGGTGACATTTTCCACCACCAGCAGAATGCGATGCGCCTCGCGCACGGCCGACCAGCGCAGATGCAGGCTGCGTTTGTCGCCCGGGTTCAGGGCGAGTTCGCGGGGGCGGGGCGAAGTGTTGGCCCGGATGCCGCTGGCGTCGCGCCACAGGGCGGCGAAATTCGGCGCGAGATCCTGCAGCGGGCTGCCGGGACGGGGTTGAGACCAGCCGAAAAGACGCTCCGCGGCCGGATTGGCATCGCGCATGTGCAGGATGGGCTGGCCTGCGGAAACAGACTGCACCTCGGCCACGATCAATGCCACCGGAGTGGCGTCGAACACTTCGCGAAAATGCGCCTCCGTGGCGCTGCGGGCCGCCTGCTCGCGGGCGAGATGATGACGCAGCCGGCGTTGATAGACGGCGATTGCAATGGCGGCGACCAGCGCAAGGAACAGACCTCCCGCGACGGCAGCGAGCACCTGTTCGACGGAAAAGGTCACGGGATCGAACCGCCCGAACCATTTGCGGTAGATCGGATCGTAGCGGTCGGTGCGATGCAGCACCGCCAGCGCCTCGTTGAGGCGGGCCAGCAGCTCGCGTTCGCCTTTGTGCACCGCGAAGCAGTAAAACACAGTGTAGTTGGGCACCTCAATCGGCAGGCGCACGAGGTTGAGCCCGTCGCGTTCGATCACGGAAATGGCCGAGAGCCGCGCCGCGAGGGTGGCGTCGCCTTCTGCGGCGTCGATGTGCTGCAGCGCCGCGATGACCGAATCGACGTGCACGATGCTGTTGTCCAAGCCGGAAATCTGCAGCACCCGTTCTCCGAGGCTGCCAGGATGCACCAGCACGCGGTGACCGGCCAGATCGTGCAGATCGCGCAGGTCGGCGAGCTCCGGCCGACCGAACACGGCGCCGTTGAGATCAAGATATGAGGCGCTGAAATCGAACCGCTCGGCGCGTTCCTCCGAATAGGCGTAGGAAAGCAGGATGTCGATTTCACCGGCGTGAAACTGCTCCTGCAACTCCCGCGTGCTGCCGGACACGATCTCCACCGGCAGGTCGCTGATCTCCTGCACGCCGGCCCAGATGTCGACGGCGAAGCCGGAAAGCGGTTCGTCCGGCGCGGTGCGATACGTGTAGGGGAAGGCGTCGTCGTAGATGCCGACCCGCCACACGCGGTCACGAACCGCAGACGGACGGTCGTCCGACTGGGCGAGAGTGATGACGGGGAAAAGAAAAACCGCGAAGACGAGGTGAAGCGGGCGCGGAAGCATGGAGCGCTTTCACGGATTAGATCGCGCTGTAATCGAGGCGCAAGGCCGCAATGGTCCTGCGTTTCCGGCCTTGCGCTGAGCCGCACGCTCGGGCGTGGTTCGGCAGGTGACCGCAATCGCACCGCTCAGTTCGCTTTCGGGCGCCGTCGACGCCGACCAGATCCTCGAACGCTTCATCGCCGCGATGAGTGCGCGCGGGTTGGAACTGTATCCGGAGCAGGAGGAGGCGATTCTCGAACTCTTTGACGGAAGTAGTGTGATTTTGAATACGCCCACTGGTTCGGGCAAATCGCTGGTGGCGGCGGCGGCGCATTTCCGTGCGCTGTGCCGCGGCGAACGCTCGGTCTACACCTGCCCGATCAAGGCGCTGGTGAACGAAAAATTCCTGTCGATGTGTCGCGATTTCGGGCCGGAAAACGTCGGCATGATGACGGGCGACGCGTCGGTTAATCCAGGGGCGCCCATCCTGTGCTGCACGGCGGAGGTGCTGGCGAACATCGCGCTGGCCCGCGGCGCGGAATCCGATCTGCGCACGGTGGTGATGGACGAGTTTCACTACTACGGTGACCATGAGCGCGGCTACGCCTGGCAGGTGCCGTTGCTCACATTGCCGCAGTGCCGGTTTCTGCTCATGTCGGCCACGCTGGGCGACACGAGTTTCTTTGAGCGGGAGTTGACCAAACTCACCGGCGCGCGTGCGGTGACTGTGCGCAGCGATCGCCGCCCCGTGCCGCTGGCGTTCGAATATTCCGAGACGCCCTTGGTTGAGCGCGTGACGGAGCTGGTGGAGGGCGGCAAGGCGCCGGTCTATCTGGTTTATTTCACCCAGCGGGCGGCGTCGGAAGCGGCGCAGGGCTGGATGAGTCTCAACCTGACCACACGTGAGGAAAAGGCGACGTTGACGGAAGCGTTGGCCGGCGAACGTTTCAACAGTCCCTACGGCAAGGACATGAAGCGCTGGCTGCGGCACGGCATCGGCGTGCATCACGCGGGGCTGTTGCCGAAGTATCGCATCCTGGTGGAGCGGTTGGCGCAGCAGGGATTGCTCAAACTGATCTGCGGCACCGACACGCTGGGCGTCGGCATCAATGTGCCGATTCGCACCGTCGTGTTTACGCAGCTTTGGAAATACGACGGTCGCAAGACGGCGGTGTTGAGCGTGCGCGACTTTCGTCAGATCGCGGGGCGTGCAGGTCGTCGTGGCTACGACGATGAAGGGTTCGTGGTGGTGCAGGCACCGGAGCACGTGATCGAAAACAAGCGGGCCGAATCGAAGGCCGCGTCTGATCCCAAAAAGAAACGCAAACTCGTCCGCCGCAGCGCGCCGCCGGGCGCCGTGGTGTGGGACGAGCGGACCTACCAGAAACTGCTCGAAGCCCCCTGCGAGGAGCTGTCATCGCAGCTGCACATGTCGCACGGCCTGCTGCTGCTGATGCTGTCGCGCGACGGCGACGGCTGCCGGGCGGTGCGCAATCTCGTGGCGGACAGTCACGAGACGCCGCATCGCAAAGGCGTGCTGCGGCGCCGGGCCTGGCAACTGTTTCGCGGTCTGCTGGAGCGTCGCATTGTCGAGTGGATTCCGCCCACGCCGAGCGGGCGCAAGTTGCGCGTCAACGTGGCCTTGCAGGAGGATTTTTCGCTGCACAATGCGTTGTCGCTCTACCTGATCGACACGTTGCCGCGGCTGGACGAGGCGAGTCCCGATCATGCGCTTGATGTGCTGACGCTGTGTGAGGCGATCGTGGAGGACCCCGACGCGATTCTGCGCAAACAGATCGACCGCCTGAAGACCGACGCGGTGGCCGAGATGAAGGAAGCGGGCGTGGCCTACGAGGAGCGCATGGAAAAACTCGATGCGATCGAACATCCGAAGCCGTTGCGTGAATTTCTCTACGACACGTTCAACGCCTACGCCGCGGCGCATCCGTGGGTGGAGACGGAAAACGTGCGCCCCAAGTCAATCGTGCGCGAGATGTTCGAGCGTTACGATTCGTTTGCCGACTACGTGAAACGCTACGGCCTGCAGCGCAGCGAAGGCCTGCTGCTGCGGCATCTCTCACAGACGTGGAAGGTGCTCAGCCAGACGGTGCCGGAAACGGCGCGGACGGAAGCGGTCGACGAGTTGATCGACTATTTCCGCGAGTTCATTCGCGGCGTGGATTCGAGTCTGCTCGAAGAGTGGGAACGCCTGCGTGATCCCGATTTTGTGACGGAGGAAGCGACCGCTGACAAACCGGTGCGGCGCGACCGGCCCGATATCACCCGCGACGCGGCGAGTTGGCGGCGGCTGGTGCGCTTCGCGTTGCATCGCGTGCTGCAGGACGCAGCGGCGGGCGATTGGGAAACCCTGGCTGAACGCACGGGTGCGACGGCGCGCGAAATCGAGGACGCCTTTGCCGCCTACGAAGCGGCCCGGGGGCGTTGGCGGCTTGATCCGGAAGGCCGCAGCGCGAAGCACACGCATTTTGCCGAACCGGTCGATCCGTGGTCGGTGGCGCAGGTGTTGATCGACGGCGAAGACAACAACGACTGGGAACTGCGTTGCGAAATCGACGTCGCCGCCTCGCGGGCGGCGGGCGAGGTGATCTTGCGCTGGTTGGGCGTGGGACCGATCGGCGGTTAGGGGTGCTTGCTCGATCAAGTCCGAAGTGGCGGGAGCATCATGCTCCCGTTTTCGCGGCAAAGGCGTTGTTCGGCTTAGAGGCGGGAGTCGGGAGCAGGATGCTCCCGCTACTTTTAATGCAGCGGAAAGTATGGGCCTGAAGTCGTGCCGAATTTTCTGCAACTCCGGCGCCGGCTCGCGGGTGTTCACCGGCAGAGCGACCGATGTCCGGTTGCCGCGTTCATCCCAAACATCTGCCATTATGAAGACTTCGTTCCGTCGTTTCACCGTCGCCGCCACTTTGGCGGCTGTTCTCGCCACTTCTGCTTTCGCCGTGTCGCCGGGCCATGTCGATTTCGGTAAATTCAGTCCGGAAGCCGGCCGCCAGTTTGTGGAAGTGGACATCAATCCGTCGCTGCTGAAACTGGCAGCGGCGTTCACGCGCAACGACGAGCCCGAGATCGCCGAACTGTTGGGCCGACTCGAACGGGTGCGGGTGAATGTTTTCGGCCTGCGCGACGAGGACCGGACGGAAGCGCTCGCCCGGATCGACGCCATTCGGTCGGATCTTGATGCCCAGGGTTGGGCGCGGGTCGTGACCGTGCGCGAAAGCGGCGGCGACGATGTCGCGGTGTTTCTCAAGCAGGCTGACGACGAACACATTCACGGCGTGGTGGTGACCGTCATCGGTGCCAACGGCGAAGCGGTGCTGTACGACAGCATCCGGCTACTGGACGAACTCGAC
>CBINJL010000134.1:0-7278 GCA_966250925.1 uncultured Opitutus sp.
TCGCCGAGATGCAGCTCCTCCGCGACCCAGCGTTTGATCGCCGCGGTCTGGGCCGGGTCGATACGGCTGCGTTCGTCGTCGGCGGGGATGAGGGTATGCATGGTAAGGGGTCGCAAATCGCGAACGACGGGCCGGATTCTTTCTCTTTCTTCTTTCTCTTAATCTGACGGCGGCATCGCGCCGCCCGATGCGTTGCGCGTGGTCTTGTTGGCGAAGATACGTTGCGGGAGTTTTGAGGGGACGTTCCTGCAGGCGGGGAGAAAGAGAAAGATTAAGAAGAAAGAGAAAGAGGCGGGCCAATTCCCGCCTCACCCTTCCACCCGCAGCACATACACCACGCCTTGTTCGCTGCCGATGGCGAGGTGGGTGTCGTCGGGCGACCAGGTTAACTGGGTGGCGGGCGAGGGCAGTTTCACCGTGGCGCGCAGCGGTTGGCGACGATCGGGACTCCACAACATCACCGCTCCATCCTCGGCTGCGGTGGCG
Organism: uncultured Opitutus sp.; assembly: GCA_966250925.1. GTDB lineage: Bacteria > Verrucomicrobiota > Verrucomicrobiia > Opitutales > Opitutaceae > Actomonas. The sequence continues at coordinate 487 of CBINJL010000134.1, forward strand.
AGCAGGCCGTGGCGGTGTTGAAAAGCCACCGCGCAGATGCGCGCCTCGTGCGGCAGCATGGTCGGTTCGCGACCTTCCGGGCCGGCGCCTTCGCAATCCCAGATGCAGCCGTCGCGTCCACCGCCGGTGGCGAGCCAGCGTCCGGTGCGGTCGAAGGCGAGATGCTTCACCTTCGTGTCATAGCCGCTCATGTGAAACTCGGACTTGTCTTCCGGGCGCCAGAGATGGACCGACGGGTCCTGGTTGCCGGAAACCAGCCAGCGATTGTCGCTCGACCACACCAGGGCGTGAATGCCGTTGTTGTAGGGAAACTCGGCCTGGACCACGTGATCGTCGGTATCCCACAACGCCACGCCGCCGAACCACGCGCAGGCGAGGCAGCCGCCGGCGGGTTGCCAGGCGAGGGCGGTGATCGTTTTCGGCGCGGGCTTGAAGGTGTGGCGCACGCTGCCGTCGGCATTGAGAAAGGAGAGATTGCGTCCGGCCGCGGCGGCGAGAATCGGCGAATCCGTCGGCGACCACGCCAGGTGATCGACCCAACCGCCGAGATCGACGGACGCGGTCGCCTGGCCGGCGGCGGCGTCCCAGAGTTTGATCGCGTTGTCCTGTCCGCCGGTGGCCAGCAAGGTCTGGCGCGGATGCCAGGCCAGCGCATCGGTGCCGCCGTCATGGCCGGGCAACTCATGGCGTGCCGCGCCGTCGGCGGCGGCAAACACGGTCACCGGTCCGGCGGCGGAGGCGGCGGCGAGCATCGTGCCGTCGGCCGACCAGCCGAGGGCGATGGCGTAATCGTCGAGCGTCGCCGCCCACTGTTTGGTCAACTGCATCCGGCTACGTGAGCGCGGGCGTGGGCGCCGCGCAAGGGCGGATGCGTTTGGTGCGGGTGGCACGGCGCAAGCGACTCCAGGCTTGTTATGCCTACCTCATCCTGGACCAAGAAAGACGAACGCCAATACGAGCACATCAAAGCATCGAGTCGCCAGCGCGGTGCCTCCGTCGAGCGCGCTGAAGAAATCGCCGCGCGCACGGTCAACAAAACCCGCCGCAAACAAGGCCGCACGCCGAACAAAACCACGCAAGGCACCGGCAATCCCAACCTTGCGCTGGAGGACCGTTCGCGTGACGAGCTCTACAATCGGGCGCAGGACCTCGACATCGCCGGCCGCAGCAGGATGAACAAGTCCGCCCTTGTGCACGCCATTCGCGAGCGCAATTGACGGGCTGACGGGTCGCAACCGCCCGGGTGGGAGTGTTCAGAATGCCCGCCAAATTTGCGGCCCGGGTCGCATTTTGCAGCGTGACGCTCTGCCGTTAAGTTCGGCGTCGCGATCGGTTTCGTTTGGCGTTTTCCTGATCCCTTCATGCCGGAGTTGCCCGACATCACCGTTTACACGGAAGCGTTGCAGGCGCGTATCGGCGGCACCGTTTTGCAAAAGGTGCGCCTGCTCGACGTGTTTGTCCTGCGCACGTTCAACCCCGCGATCGAAACGCTGGAAGGCCGGCGCGTGACGGCGCTGCGTCGGTTGGGCAAACGTATTGCGTTCGGGTTCGATCACGGCGCCTGGTTGGTGTTGCACCTCATGATTGCGGGGCGCCTGCAATGGACCGCCGGTCCCGCGGCGCCGACCGGCCGCAATGCGCTCGCGCATTTCGTTTTCGACCCCGGCACGCTCACGCTCACCGAGGCGGGTAAAACGCACCGCGTGTCGCTGCATGTGCTGGCCGACGAAACCGGTTTGGCCGCCCACGATCGCGGCGGTCTCGACGTGCTGACCGCCACTGCGGAACAATTCGGCGCCGCGCTCCGCCGCGAAAATCACACGCTCAAGCGCGCGCTGACCGATCCGCATCTTTTTGACGGCATCGGCAACGCCTATTCGGACGAGATTCTGCACGCGGCCCGCCTCTCGCCGGTGGCGTTGACCGCAAAACTCGACGACGCGGAAATCGTTCGCCTGCACGCCGCGGCGCAGGAGGTTTTGACGACATGGACCGCGCGTCTGCGCGCCGAAGCGCAGGCTAAATTTCCGGCCAAGGTCACCGCCTTTCATCCGGCGATGGCGGTTCACGGGAAGTTTGAGCAACCGTGCCCGGTCTGCGGCACCAGCGTGCAACGCATCCGCTACGCCGAGAACGAGGTGAACTATTGTCCGCGTTGTCAGACGGGCGGCAAATTGCTGGCGGATCGTTCGCTTTCGCGCCTGTTGAAAAACGATTGGCCGCGTTCGATTGACGAGTGGGAAACGCGAACCTCGCCGCGTCCGGACAACGTTTGCCTGCCGTAGCGCGGCGCTTTAGCCCGCGCTGTATCACACCCACCTGAGTCCATTCCCTGAACGAAGGCACCTGCCAATCATCCTGGGTTCTTAGCTTTTACACCAAGGACGCAAAGATCGCGAAGTGACGAAACCATAGCCCTTGGCGGTCTTAGCGAACTTGGTGTGATAATCCTTTTTCTCGGGCTGTCGGTATCCGCACAAAAACTTCGCCGAGGTGAATCCGAACCGCGCCGCGTGGGCGTAACCTGTGCAGACCTGGGTTTCGCAACCGCTGGCAACGTGCCGCCGTCGCGTGGCACAGGTCGGACTCTTGCCTGCTCCGCTCATGAAAATTTTGGTTTGTCTCGCCGCCGCGCTGGTCGCGGCCATTCCGCTTGTCTGTGTCGCCGCCGGTTTCCTGCTCGAACCGCGCTCCGGTTACGTCATTCGCGCCGCCGGCGAAAGTCTGGCCTTGGCCCCGTCGCCGGTGGCCGCTCACGACACCGTTGGCGCGGCCCCGTATTGGGTGATCGACTACGCGGTTGCCGTAACCGGCGATCTGCGGACGACCGCGGCGCCGTTTGATCATCGGCTGACCTCACCGGCACCGGACGGGGTCGCCGTGATGTATGCCGATCGCGATGGTGTCGTGACGTTGGCTCCGGCCGTGCGCTGGCGCGTGGCGCCTCCGGCGCGATTTTGACCCGAAAGTCTCCGTGAAACTTGCGGAACAAACGATGGTGCCGCCTGTTTCCAACGCCGCGTGGCCCCGTTCGATGATGAAGCTTTGCTTGCGCACCGCCGGCTGGTTGCCCGTCTGGCTTCCGGCGATGGCGAAGCCATGCAATTGCTCTACCATGAACTGTCGCCGGTCGTGCACGGCATCGTCCGCCGCATCCTTGAAGATCCCGAGGACGCGCGCGAAGCGGTGCAGGATACGTTCGTCAAGGCCTGGCGTCGGGCCGATACCTATCGCGCCGAACGAGGCGAGGTCGTGTCCTGGCTCGTGCTCATCGCGCGCAGCGAAGCGATCAATCGCGTGCGGGGCGGCGCGCGCCGTCATCGCCTGTTGGAAGCCTTGCAACGTGAGGCCGAAGTCGTCGCCCCGCTGGCCGAAGACACCCCGGCGGCCGACGCGCATTTCCAGGCCGAAGCGGTGGGCCAGCACCTCGCCGGTCTCAGTGCACCGCAGCGGCGGGCGTTGGAACTCGCGTTTTTTGCCGGGCATACCCAATCCGAAATCTCCACGGTGCTGCGGCTGCCGCTGGGCACCGTGAAAAACCATTTGCGCCGCGGCCTCGCAAAACTGCGTCGCCGCCTTGCTCCCGATGTCTAATCCACCCGATCTCGAAACGCTGCGCTACGTGCTGGGCGAACTGGATGCCCCGGCGCGGGAGGCGTTTGCGCGTCGGTTGGAGCACGATCCGGCATTGCGACGACAGGTGCGCGAACTGCAGGAATCGTTGACCGACTTCGCCATCGACGCGGCTCCCCCGGAAGCGATGACGGCGGAAGACCAGCGGTATGTGCTGGACCGCATTCTCGCCGCCAATCCGGTGCCGCCACGCGCGCGCTTCATCTGGAGCAACGCGTTCCGCCGCTGGGCCTGGCCGCTCGCCGCCTGTCTGCTGCTGGGGCTCAATTTCTGGCAATGGACGCGCCCCGGTGGCGCGATGGGCCGCGATCGCGACCGTATGCGCGCCGCGGATGCGACGACAGAAATGGCAACAACGTCAGGGGAGAGCGGTGTGAAAACGCCTTCCGGTGCGGACGGCACACAGCTTGCCGCGAACGGCGCTTCGCCGGGCGGAATCGCTGGTGCCAACGCGGCATCGGAGGTGGTAAACATCGGGCCGGAGGAATTGCGGCGCTTGCGTGAAATTCGGGGCGAATACGATCAACTCGCCCGCGATCACGCCCGTTTGCAGGAAGAACAACTCACCGTGCTGCGTCAGCTCGCCGCCTACGCCCTGACCGAACGCGGGGTGCATCGCCTCGCGGCCATGGAACTGGTCGATCCCGCCCGTTACGCGGCGGGGCAGCGGCGGGGACTGTTCGATTTCGCCGTCAATCTTCTGACCGAACCCGGCATCGTGGCGCTCGGTTCGGCCACCGTGCCGCGGGTGGACATGGGCGGAGGTATCACGATTCCGAATACAGGTTTTGGGCAGGGGGTGGTGGACGGTGCGGGCACGGCCGCGCCGGTCGAAAATCCGGACGGGGGCGGCGACGGCGCCAACATTGCCGAGCAGACCGGCGACGCCTACGCCTGGTCGGTCTTCGACGAATCCAGCGGCCGGGGATTTTTGAATCTCTACAACCTGCCGGAAACGCCCGCCGGCCAGTCGCTGCAGCTCTGGGTGCGGGCGGCGGCGGACGACAACTACATCCGCGTGGGCGAAGTGCCGCCGGATTATCAAGGTGGCTCCGGCAGCCTGAGTTATACGCTGCCCGGAGCGACCCAGCCGCCGGCGGAAATCCTCATCACCGCCGAACCGGAAGACGCGTTGCCGGCGCAACCCAGCGGCCCGCCGGTCCTGCGCGGGCCGTGACCCGGGGCGGAAGCGCCAGGCGAGTCCGCTTGCGTCCGATCCCGGCCCTCCCGGGCCGGGCTACCTGGATTTCGGGGGGGGATTTGATCAGGCAGACCGCCTACGATCGCAGGATTTTTTCCATCGCCTTACCCTTGGCCAATTCGTCGACGAGTTTGTCGAGATAGCGGATCTCGCGCATCAGCGGGTCCGCGATGTCTTCCACGCGCACGCCGCAGATGACGCCTTTGATCAGGTTGCGGGCGGGATTCAGTTTCGGCGCCTGAGCAAAGAAGGTCTGGAAGTCCGTTTCCTTTTTCAGATGAGACTCGAATTGACGCGGACTGTAACCCGTCAGCCAGCAAATGATGGTGTCCACTTCCGCCTGCGTGCGTCCCTTCTTTTCCGCCTTGGCGACGTAGTAGGGATAAACGTTGGCAAACGGCGTCGTGAAAATCCGGTGCGAGGTCGTCATGGGATAGGCAGGGGGACGCGGACGAGTTTGGCCTCGCGCCCAACCGGTGTCGATCCGCGTTCGTCCGGACAAAATATCCGGACGTTTCACTCAAAGATAATACATGCCTTTGGCCAGGAGCACGATCGCCAGCATCAGGACTGCGACGATCCGGTGGGTGTAGCGGAATCTGCAGGGGTCCATGGTGCCTTTGGCGGCGGCCCGCATCGCGGTCACAAACACGCCGAGCACACCGAAAGCCAGGGTCATCTTGATGGTGAGCAGAATGCCGAAGCGGCTCGAAAAAAAGTCCGGGCGGGTCGAAGCGTGTATCCAATACATGGATGCGCCGGTGAGAAACAGCAGCGCGACCACCATGGGCATGAACCTGCGCACCTGGCCCGGAATCGCCTCCGCGAGTTTCTCGCCCATTCCCGGCGGCAGGCGCTTTTCCAGTGGCTCGATCACGAGCACTTCAAAAAACACCGCGCCGATGAAGGTGATGGCGCAGAGCAAATGCAGCGTAAGGAAGATGCCGTAGTATTGTGCCATGGAGATTCGGTTCGCGAAGGGTAGCCGTTCTGGGCGAGTCCGGCCTTGATCCAGATCAAGCCGCCCGGGCATCGCCGGCGGCCGGTCGATTTTTTCGACGTGGCCAGTGGCATGAACCAGAATACCGCAGTTTAACCCCAGCCTGCCCCGGGTTCAGCCCGGGATGAGCGCCTGCGGAGTGGTTCCGATTCCCTTGCCGCCTTTCTTGGCGTGCTTTGCGGTCTTTGCGTTAAAGATCACTGCGGAATAGGGGATGAAACCCGGGGCGCCTTGATCCGGATCAAGGCGGGGCGGGCGGATATCCGTTAGCGTCACCTGTGGTTTCCGCTTCTTCTTTCTCTTCCGATTCCACCTGGCCGACTCTCATTCAGGGCGGCATGGGGATTGGCGTATCCGATTGGAAATTGGCCCGTGCGGTTTCCCGCTGTGGACAACTGGGCGTGGTCTCCGGCACGGCGCTGGCCAGCGTGCTGGTGCGCCGGTTGCAGGCGGACGACTTCACCGGTGACATCCGGCGGGCGTTGGCCGCCTGTCCGCTGCGGGCGGAAGCCGAGGTCGTTTTGCACCGTTACTGGCGTCCTGAAGGTCTGCCCGAGGGCACACCCTATGCAGCCGCCCCGATGCCGCGTCATCAGGCCGGACGGTTTTGGACCGGGCTCACGCTGCTGGCCGCGTTTGTGGAGGTTTACCTGGCCAAGGAGGGGCACGGCGGCCGCGTCGGGCTCAACCTCCTGGAGAAGATCCAACTTCCAACCCTGCCCACGCTCTTTGGCGCCATGCTGGCGGGGGTGGACTATGTGCTCATGGGGGCGGGGATTCCGCGGGCCATTCCCGGAGTCCTGGACTGCTTTGCCCGCGGTGAACCGGCCTCGCTGCCACTTGATGTGATCCCGGCGCCGAGCGGGGCAACTGTGGAGTCCACCGGGGCGGCGGCCACGACCGAGCTGCGTTTTGCGCCGGCCGACTGGTTGCCTGAACCGGCGTCGCTGCGCCGCCC
>CBINJL010000135.1:0-7273 GCA_966250925.1 uncultured Opitutus sp.
CGGTCGAGCTCGCGCCGGAAGGCTTCCGACATGACGAAGCCTTCGCCGGTGTAAACGTCGAGGGCCACCATGCGCCAATAGGGCATCGCGGGCATCGCCGTCGCGTCACTCACGTCGACCTGAAACGCGAGACTGTTGTCGTTGGTGATTTCGGTGACGTCGCCGAAACGAATACGATCGGAGAACCCGGTCTTGGTGGTGCGGCTGATCAGCCGATCCAGGAACAACGAACTTTGCAGCTCGAAGCGGGGGATGGCCAGAAACAGCAGTCCGGAAACCACCACCAGTCCGGAAAAACCCGCCACGCCGAGTGCGGCCAGGCGCCAGTCCGTCGCCGCCCGCCAACGTTGAAAATAGCCGGCCCACGTGCCGCGCGTCCAAGCCGGTGCAATCCCGGGTGGAATGGGGGCCGGAGAGACCCCGTCGGCATATTGCAGCGTCACCGCGAGCAGCATGAGCAGCGCAACCGCGGTGAACGCGAGCAACAGCACGGCGAAGGCGAGCGAGACCGTGATTACGCCCGCGACAATGACCAGAAACAGTCCCAGCACCACGAGTTGCAGGTCGTCGCGCCGCTGCCTGTAGGTGATAAGTCGATACAGGATCAGCAGCAGCGCGAGGCGGATGAGCGCCGGCAACGGTTCACGGGTCAGCGCGAGATCGAGCACGAAGCCGGTCACGATGACCGGGAATGCCAGGCGGTGCAGCCAGGCGGGAATTTTGCCCGGCCAGGCGGGACGCGCGACGACGAGCACGGCGGCCAGCGCGACCAGCGGCAGATGGACCCACGCGTCGATTTCCATGAACACGACCGTGGCGACCGCGAGCAGCGCAATCAGCGCGCCGAGTCCCCAGCGCAGACGACCGAAGTCGTTGGCATCAAGCTGAGGCCGCGCGTTGTCCATCGACAAAAGCCGCGACGCCACGGGCGCCGTCGGGTGAAAAGGTGAGGGCGAGTCGCGGATTGGAATCCGTTGCGCCGGAAATCGCCTGCGCCGCAGAAGGCGAAGCTGATGGCGTGGCGCGGGCGATGGCGTCGAGAAACGCTTCGAGATCGCGCACACTGCGTACCGCGCGGGGCGGTTCGCGGTCGAGTGCCACGGTGCCGAGCCGACCGGCGGTGAACAGATCCTCGGCCAGCGAGGCGACCAGGCTGCAGGCGAGTTCGAACTGCGCGGCGCGCGGCCAGCGAACCTGCGCAGTGTCGAAGCGGAGCGAATAGCGGTCGAGTTGTTCGGCCGAATCCTGACGCACCAGCCATTGCCGCAGCCGGGCGCTCGCCTTCCAATGAATCTGCCGGTGGGAATCGCCCGAAGCGTATTTGCGCACCGAATACAGGTCTCCGCTCGCACCGGCGCGGGCGACGGAACGGCCGCGCCGGCGGGGTTGCGGCGCCAGCACGGCGTGGGTTTGGTATTCAACCGGTGCGGGCCACACCAGCACGGTGGCGCGTTGCTCGCAGTTGAACGCCTTGCGCAGGAATCCGAAAGGGAAGAGCGAGCCGACCGTGACCAGTTCAGCGGCCGCGATGCCGCGGTGCGGCGGTTGCCAGGTGCACTCGATGCGGACAACGGCTCCGCCGGGATCGAGTCGCCCGGGCAAGGGGCGGCGCAACGGACCGCCCGTCGCGTGGTCCAGCCGCAACTCGAACCACAACCCGTGGGTCGGGAGCAGCCGTTTGCGGTTGCGCACTTCGATCGCGAGCGTGCCGGGATGTCCTGCGCGGTAGGGTGCCGTCGGCACGAGCCGCCAGGAAACTTTGGCGAAGTTGAGGGCTGAGAGCACACCGCTGCCAATAAGGCAGGCGAGCAGCAGCGACAGGGCGATGAACAGGATGTTGTTGGCGGTGTTGTAGGCGGCGCTGCCGAGGCCAAGCGCGACGGCGATCAACAATGTGCCGGAAACGGTCGGCACGATGCGTCGGCTGCACCGCGGCCAGACGAACGCCCACAAGAGCCGACGCCACGACCAAGTCTGCCAACGCGCCCGCAGCCCGCGGTGCGCTGCGCCCGGACCCGACCACGGCGTGGGGACTCCGGTTTCGGCGGGCGAATTTTCAGCGGCCGTGGCGGACATGAAGCAGGTTGCCCGGGAAGCGGTTTACTGCGGCCGGGGCAACGCGTCGCCGATGCGTTTCAGCGCGGCGGCGATCACCCGGCGTTCCTCCAGCGCATCACTGGCCGGACGGGCGAGGGCGAGGCGATGGGCGAAAACGGGCACGACCAACGTGGCGACGTCGTCGGGCAGCACGAAGTCGCGACCCAGCACGAGTGCACGCGCCTGCGCGGCGTGCTTTAAGGCGAGGCCGCCGCGCACGCTGATGCCGGCCTTGAACTCGGCTTCGGTGCGGGTGGCGGTGACGAGTTTCAGGATGAATTCCAGCACGCTGTCCTCGACGAAGACCTCGGCGGCGAGAGTTTGCAGTCGCGTGATGTCGGTGCGGGCCAGCACGGGATCGAGCGCGATGGCGTCGTAAGTGGTGGAGGCGGCGCGCAGGATTTCCAGTTCGTCGGGCGCATCCGGATAACCCATGTGGATGCGCATCAGAAACCGATCCATCTGGCTTTCGGGCAAAGGAAACGTGCCTTCGTAATCGACCGGATTCTGGGTGGCAAAAACCATGAACGGCGCACCGGCGGAATGGGTTTCGCCGTCGACGGTGATTTTCCCGCGGTCCATGACTTCGAGCAACGCGGACTGGGTTTTAGGCGTGGCTCGATTGATTTCGTCAGCCAGCACGATGGATGCAAAAACCGGACCGGGTTTGAAAACGAACTCGCGGATCGATTCGTCGTAGATGGCCACGCCGGTCACGTCGCTGGGCAGGAGATCGCTGGTGAACTGGATGCGTGAAAACGGACAATCGAGCGCGCGGGCGAGGGTGTAGGCGAGGGTGGTTTTGCCCACGCCGGGCAAGTCCTCGATCAGCAGATGGCCGCGGGCGAGCAGACAGACAATGGTGTGCTCAATCACGGCATCCTTGCCCTTGATCGTGCGTCGCATGTGTTCGCGCAGCCGCGCCACGGCCTGTTTGGACTCGGACAAGGCGGCGGCGGAAACGAAGTCGCTCATGCCGCGCAATGTGGGGCACGGCCGAGGGACGGTCAACCGGTCGCGTTCGTCCAGCAGCCATGAGAATTGTCCACGTGCAACAAGCGCGAAGGAAGATGGAAACTAGGAAAACGATTGTAGTTTCCCTGTTATTCATCACCGTCGCGGAATGGAAAACACGGCGACAGTCACGGAAGCGGGCACTCGCGAACGCATGTTGGAGGCGGCGCGACGTTGGCTGTTTCGCGAGGGTTATCAGGCGCTGACGATGGATCAGCTCGCCCGCGACATGGGCGTAAGCAAGAAGACGCTTTACGTCCATTTTTCCGGCAAGGAAGAGCTGGTGAACGAAGTCATCGAGGCGTTTGCGCGGGAAATCCTGAGTTTGGCCGACGACATCTTTTCCGACGAATCGCTGTCCTACGTGGCCCGGCTGACCCGTTTCACCACCGCCCTGAGCGAAACTTTCACGCGCCTGCCGCCCGGATTCTTTCGTGAACTGCAGCGCTACGCCCCCCGGATTTATCGCCATATCGAGGAGCTGCGTTTTGAAAACATTCCAATTGTATTCGGTCGATTGATACGTGAAGGGCAGCGGGCAGGGCTGGTGCGGCCTTCGGTCTCGCCTGACTTTGCGGTGGAGTTCTGGCGGCACGCCATCCAGGGCGTGATCCATCCCGACACGATGGAGCGGCTCGGGCTGCGGCCGGATCAGATATTCACCCAGGCGCTGAACCTCTTTTTTGGTGGTCTGCTGACCGCCGAGGGCTTGAACGATTATGAAAACGACGCGCAAAACTGAGCGGAGAATCCGGCACCGGGCTCCATGGCTGGTGTTGGTGGCGGCGCTGTTGGGGCTGGCCGGATGCAGCCGTCACATGGAGATACGCTGGCAAGGGTATTTGGAAGGTGAATACGTCTATGTCGCCGCGCCGCTGGCCGGGCGGCTGGAGTCGCTGGCGGTGTCGCGTGGAGACCGCGTCGAGATGGGCGCGGAACTGTTCCGGCTGGACGCGACGGTCGAGGCCGCGGCGTTGGCGGAAGCACGCCAGCGGCTGATTCAGGCCGAGGCGCAATTGCAGGATTTGGAGAAGGGCCAGCGGCCTTCCGAACTGGCGGCGACCGAGGCGCGGCTGGCCCAGGCGCGGGCGGCGGCGGAACTGTCGGCCGCGGAGAAGACACGGGTCGACACGCTGTTTGCGGACCGGGTGGTGTCGGCCGACGAACACGATCGCGCCCGGCTCAATCACCAGCGCAACCAGGCGCAGGTGCGCGAACTGGAGGCGCAGTTGGAAACCGCGCGTCTCGGCGGCCGGCGCGATGCGGTCGCGGTGGCCGAGGCGGAAGTCGCCGCGGCCTCGGCGGCGGTGCGCCGGGCGGAATGGAGCGTGGCGGAAAAGGCGCCGGTGGCACCGGCGGGCGGACTGGTGTTCGACACGTTGTTTCGGGCAGGAGAGCAAGTCGCGGCGGGACAACCCGTGGTGGTGGTGCTGCCGCCGGAAAACCTCAAGGTGCGGTTCTTTGTGCCCGAGGCGGTGCGGGCGACGCTGCAGTCCGGCGACTCCGTGGCGGTGACGGTCAGCGGACGCGATGAAGCGTTGCCGGCGCGGATCGTTTATCTGTCTCCACAAGCCGAATACACGCCGCCGGTCCTCTACAATCGGGAGAACCGGGCCAAGCTGGTCTTCATGATCGAGGCCGTGTTTGCCGCGGATGCGGGTGTCGAATTGCTGCCGGGACAACCGGTGGATGTCGCTCCGCGGGAGAACTGACCATGACGGCGTCAACCGAGGCATCCGCCGCCGGGCCGGAAGAGGTGATCGCGGTCACCGGCATCACCAAGCGTTTTGGCGACAAGACGGTGGTGGACGGCCTCGATCTCGCCGTGCGGCGGGGCGAGATCTATGGGTTTCTCGGTCCCAACGGCAGCGGCAAGACCACCTTCATCCGCATGTTGTGCGGGTTACTCACGCCGGATGCGGGCAAGGGCACCTGCCTCGGTTACGACGTGCTCACCCAGCAACGGGAAATCCGCACGCATGTGGGCTACATGACGCAAAAGTTCAGTTACTACGAGGACCTGAGCATTCGCGAAAATCTCGATTTTGTGGCGCGGCTTTACGCGACGCCGCAGCGGCGGGCGGTGGTGGACCGGGCGATCGAACGGCTCGGCCTGGCAGGCCGCAGCAAACAATTGGCCGGAACCTTGTCGGGCGGTTGGAAACAACGTCTGGCGTTGGCCGCCTCGTTGTTGCACGAGCCGCAGCTGTTGCTGCTCGACGAACCGACCGCGGGCGTCGATCCGAAGGCGCGGCGCGATTTCTGGGAGCAGATCCACCAACTCTCGGCCGAAGGGCTGACGGTGCTGATCACCACGCACTACATGGATGAGGCGGAGCGCTGCCATCGTCTGGCCTATCTCGCCTATGCGAAGCTGCTCACGCACGGCACGGTCGAGGATGTGATCGCGCAGGCCGGACTGGCGACGTGGGAAGCCAGTGGCCTCGGGTTGCACGAACTCGTGCCGAAACTGCGCGCGGAAACGGCGATCGAGCAGGTGGTGCCGTTTGGCGCGACGCTGCATGTGAGTGGTCGAGACGCGGCGGCGATGGAAGCCGCGTTGCAGCACTATCAAGATACTGGATACACTTGGCGGCGCGTGCCGGCGGGACTGGAGGACGTTTTCATCCATCTCATGAATCGGTCCCGCGACAATTTCTCCTGAATCGCACCGCCATGAAACGTTTCAGTCTGCACCGGTTCTGGGCCATTGTGCTGAAGGAATTCATCCAGATGCGGCGTGATCGCATCACTTTTGGCATGATGGTGGGAATTCCGCTGCTGCAGTTGCTGCTGTTTGGCTTCGCGATCAATTCCGATCCGAAGCATCTGCCGGCGGTGGTGCTCAATGCCGATCACGGACCGTTCGGACGCACGCTGGTGGCGGCGCTGCAGCACAGCGACTACTTCGCCTTTGATCATGGCGTGGCGACGGAGGGGGAAGCGCAGCGGTTGCTGCGGCTCGGCGAAGTGCAGTTTGTCGTGAACATCCCGTCGGAGTTTTCGCGCCGGCTCCTGCGCGGCGAACGACCGGCGCTGTTGATCGAGGCCGATGCCACCGATCCGGCGGCCACGGGCAACGCGTTGTCAGCGCTGCAGACGCTGGCGACAAGCGCGCTTGATCGCGACCTGAAGGGACCGCTGGCGGACCTGCGGGCGGACGCGGGGCCGGTTGAACTGCGGCTGCACCGGCACTACAATCCGGAAGGCATCACCCAATACAACATCGTGCCGGGTCTGATGGGCGTGGTGCTCACCATGACCATGGTGGTGATCACCGCACTGGCGATCACGCGCGAGCGGGAACGGGGCACGATGGAAAATCTGCTGGCGACGCCGGCGCGTCCGGTGGAAGTGATGGTCGGCAAGATCGTGCCGTATGTGGTGGTTGGATACGTTCAGCTCACCCTGATCCTGCTGGCGGCGCGTTTCCTGTTCGACGTGCCGATGCAGGGCAGTCTCGTGCTGCTGTTTGCGGTTTCGCTCCTGTTCATCGCGGCGAATCTGGCGGTGGGCATCACCTTTTCCACCGTGGCGAAGAACCAGCTGCAGGCCGTGCAGATGGCGTTCTTTTTCTTTCTGCCGTCGATTCTCCTGTCGGGTTTCATGTTTCCGTTCCGCGGTATGCCGGAGTGGGCGCAGGCGATCGGGAGCGCGTTGCCGCTGACCCATTTCCTGCGCGTGGTGCGGGGGATTCTGCTCAAAGGCAACGGACTGACGGAAATCGCTCCGGAGCTGTGGCCGCTGGCGCTGTTCCTCGTCGTGGTGCTGACGATTGGCGTGAAACGTTACCGGCAGACGCTGGACTGAGCGCGGGGTGGATCAGGGGCGGTCGGGAAGGGAGGTGCCGTGGATCCAACGTCCTTCGACCAGGTGGGCGTCCGTGACGTGGTCGGTGCCCGTTTCGTTTCGTTGCAGTTTCGACACGAGAAGCTCGACTGCGAGTGCGCCGAGCCGGTCGTGGTTCTGCCAGATTCCGGCAATGGTGCCGGCGCGGTCACGGAGGCCGAGGCTGACCAAACCTGTCTGCGGCGCATGCCGTTGCAGGAGTCGGCGCCATTCTTCGCCGCGATCGCTGGTGGTGGTGATCACGACTTCCGGACGATGTTGATGCAGCCAGCTGATCAGAGCGGGGGGAGCAGTTCCGATTTCAAGCGAATGT
>CBINJL010000136.1:0-7260 GCA_966250925.1 uncultured Opitutus sp.
GTGCCGCTCTACGCCACCCCGTTCACCGCCGACCTCGTGCTGCGCAAGCTCGAGGAAGCGGGGCTGGTCGACGAGGTCGAACTGCACGTGATCGAGCGCGACCACGGCTCGATCCGCCTCGGTCCGTTCGAGGTCAGCCTCTTCGCGCATGTGTTCAATCTGTTCGACTAGATCTACGTCTCGGACGCGACCGACAACAGCAGCTACGAAGGTCTGCCGATCGGTTACTTCGGAGTCGAATCCCACACCGCCCAGACCGCGGGTGTGTTCTTTGGCCAGAAGCTGAACTGGAACATCGGCGCCCGCTTCCGCTTCTAAGCGGACCTACACCACTGTAACCGGCCGCAATGAGGCCGGTTATCTGATCGCCTTCAAAGGCCCTGTCCCGCTCGCTGGGACAGGGCTATTTTGTGCCCGCCGCACATCCCCCTCGCCTCCGCTCTCGCGCAAAACGAGACTGCCGGCGTGCCGTTTTCCACGTCTCTTCGCGCTCTCAATTCGCGCAATTACCGGCTCTTTTTCGCCGGCCAGTCCCTGTCGCTGCTGGGCAACTGGATGACGCTCACCACCTCGGCCTGGCTGATCTACGAGTTGTCCAACAATCCGTTTCTGGTCGGTTTTCTCCCTTTCGCCAATCAGATCCCGGTGCTGCTGCTCGCGCCACTTGGCGGCATCCTCGGTGACCGCCTGCCCCGTCAGCGGCTGATGTGGTGGTTGAACGTGCTCTGCGCCGGACAGGCCGCGTCGCTCGCCATCCTCACCCTCACCGATCAGATCACCGTCACCCGCCTGCTGCTGCTGGTGACGCTGCGCGGTTTCATCAACGCGGCTGAGTTTCCCACCCGCCAGTCGTTCGTGGTCGATCTCGTCGACCGCAAGGACGATGTGCCCAACGCCATCGCCCTCAACTCATCGATGTTCAACGCCGCCCGGCTGATCGGCCCCGGCATCGCCGGTGTGCTCATCGCCACCGCCGGCCCCGGCGTGTGTTACCTGCTCGATGCCACTTCCTACGCGGCCATCCTCACCTCGCTGCTCGCCATGCGGGTGCGTGATCGCCGTCGGCCGGCGCGCTCGGGCAATCCGTGGGCCGATCTCAAGGCCGGTGTGCGTTACGCCGCCCGTTCGCCGCGTCTGCGCCCATCGCTCATGATGGTGCCAATGATCGCGATGTGCGGCTTCTCCGCCAGCACCCTCGCCCCGGTGTTTTCGCGCGACATCTTCGGCGGCGACAGCACCACGCTGGGCCTGATGTTTTCCGCCGTCGGTGCCGGCGCGCTGGTCAGCGCCGTGTTGCTCGCCCGCCGCCCTTCGCCTGCCGGACTCGCCCACTGGGTCGCCGGCGGCGCCTTCGCCATCGCACTCGGTCAGGTCGGATTCGCGCTCAGTCCGGTGCTGCCGCTGGCCCTGCTGTGCCTGACCGCCACGGGCTTCGGCACCGTGCTCACCATGGCGGGCAACAACACCCTGATCCAATCGCGGGTGGCCGACGACAAACGCAGTCGCGTGATGGGACTGTTCGCCATGGGCCAGGGCATGTTTCCGCTCGGCAGTCTCGCCGCCGGCGGTATCGCGGCCAGCTTTGGTCCACGCCCGGCAGTGCTGATCGCCGGCACCGCCACCGCCTGCGCCGGCCTGTTCTTCATGCGCGCCACCCCCGACATCGGCCGCATCCGCCCTCCGCGCCGCCCGGCACCGCTGCCCTCGGACTCCCAGGTGTGAGGATTGCAAAGTAGCGGGAGCTTCCAGCTCCCGTCACCCGTATCACACGCGCCCGAAGACGGGAGCAGGATGCTCCCGCTACTTTTTCCCTTCAGCTGCGGGCCGATGCCGCGTCGCGCACCGGTTCGTCCTGCTGTCGGCTGCGCCAGATCGCCGCAACCGCACCGACGAGGAACTTCACCACGATCTCACCGAAGATGATCGAGACCAACATCCGCGCATCGAAGACGCCGAGAAACGCCACCAGATTGAAGAACAGCGAATCGAGCGGAATACTGATCGCGTTGGACGTCAGCACGCGGTGCCACCAGCGCTTGGCCAGCAGGCGTTGGTAGACCTCTGTGTCGGCCGTTTCCGCCAAGATAATGGCGATGATCGACGCCAGAATAATGCGCGGCGGCACATGGCCCAGCACCGACAACAACGCACTGAGCAACGTCGCCACCCCGATGACGGTATATACAAACCGACGACCGCGCACGTGCATGCGATCGCGCTGGGTGAAGGTGAACCCGAAAATGAAAGTGCCCACCGCCACCTGCCCAAAAACCGGCAGCGGGATGAACGTAGTGGCGGTCAGGTTGGCACCCAACACCGCCAGGATGTATATGACCGCGGAACGCATCGGACCGGACAACGTGCCAGTCCCACCCGTAGGAAGCGAGCGGGAAAACGCCGCCCCGCCCGCGCCTCTCGTTCTCGTTCTCGAAAATCGTCTCCTATCCCGCGCTTCGGGGAGAAAGAGAAAGATTAAGAATAAAGAGAAAGATTCCGGCATCCCGTATCCCGTATCTCGTATCTTGCATCACGTATCTCGCATCCCGACTCCCCCAAAACGAGGCAGGGCCGCCCCTGCGAAGTTCGCGGAGGCGGCCCTGGTTGTATTTCTCAGTTAACTATCGGCTGGGACCTGACGCTTCTTAGTAAACGTAGGCGTAGCGACCTTCGCCGAAGCGCGGCAGCTCCGCACGGAACGGAACCTTGACCTTCGTCGCGACGGTGTCGCCGTCCTTCATCACCGGCGTGAAGCGCCACTCGGCCACGGCCTTGATGGCCGCGTCCGCGAGATCCTGGTCGTTGGTGGAGGCGACGGTGATCGCTTCCGGCACACCGGCCTTGTTGACCACGAACTCGAGGGTCACTTCAGCGCCCGGATTGGCGAGGCCCTTCGGCGCCACCACCTTGATCGGAACCGGCATGTCGACGGCGCCTTCGTAGGAGGCAACGTAGGCCTTCTCGGAGGTGGCCGCGAAAGCGGAACCGGCGAGAACACCGAGGCTGAGCACGATAGCGAGTTTCTTGACTGCGTTCATGTTGGGTTTGCTTCGATAAACGACGAAGCGGCGTTTTGTTTTCTATTTGGTTTAGGAACGCCCCGACACCTCCCACGTAAACCGCGGCACAGTGTTCAGGACGATTTCGGTGGCGCTTGCGCGACACCAAACCCGGAGACCGCTGCGGCGAAACTCGCACTCCGCAGGCGGCCAAAGTGGCAGGCTGTCCTCACCCTTCCCGGCGGACAGCAAATCAAAGAACCGTTTTGGGGGAGGTCCTTCGAAAGCAAGGCAGACCGTGTCTGCTGCCGTCCGTTATGCAAGCCCCATGCCAAGCTCTGCCAGTTACTTTTCCGTGACGCCGTTTTTCTCCGGCCGCAGCGTCAAAGGCAGCACCAGCAACAGGCCGAGGGCAAAAAATCCCGCGTTCAACGCAATCGCCGTGCGATAGCCCACGGCGCCCACGAGGTGACCAAAAACGAAAAATCCGATCATGCCCGCGAGTTTGCCGAACACGCCCCAGTAACCGAAGAACTCTCCCTGCCGCCCGTCCGGCGTCAGCGTCGACACCACCGCCCGACTGGCCGATTGCAACGACCCCATGCCCACGCCGGCAAGCACGCCGATGGCGTAAAACTCCGTCACCGAACGACAGACCGACGCCCAAGCACAGGCCACGATCCAGATCAGCAACGCACTGACCAGCGGCAACTTCGGTCCGATCTTGTCCTGGATATATCCAAACAAAAACGCGCCCGCCGTGCCCGCGAGCTGCAGCACCGCAAACAAGACGATGATGTTGTTCTGCGTCATCCCCACCACGCTCGTCGCATACCCGGCCGCAAATCCCACCACCGCCATCAGGCCGGCCATAAACACGGTGAACGCGATTAAAAACCGCGCCAGTCGCCGATGCCGCGGCAACTCCCGCCGCATCCGCCCGAACTGCGCAAATGCCCGCCCCCACAAGGTCTCACCCGCCCGCAGCGGCTGCGGCACCGCCCGCTCCCGCAACAGCAGCAACGTCGGCAGGCTCATGACAAAAAAGAAGCCACCCGTGATCAAAAACGTCCACTGCGCCCGCCCTTCGCCGCTCATCACCACCGCCAATGCCAACCCCAGACTGACCAATCCCCCGAGATAGCCGAAGGCCCAGCCATAGCCCGAGATGCGTCCGGCCGTGGCCGGCGTGCTCAGTTCGGGCAAAAACGCCGCACAAACGTTTTCACTCAATGCAAACGCAAGATTGGCCACCAGCAGCAGTCCCAGCATCAATGCCACTTCGCCCGCGCCCGCGAACGTGAGCGCCGCCGTTGCCAGCGAACACAACAACGCGGTGCCCAACAGGTAACGTTTCTTGGTCGCCCGCAGATCGGCCAGCACCCCGATCAACGGCGACAGCAGCAGCACCAGCAGTTGCGAAACGCTCAACGTCGTGCCCCACCAGCCTGCCGCCCGCGGATCGTTGCCCGCCACCGCGGCGGTAAAATACGGCAGACCCACCACCGTGATCACCACCGTCGTGAAGGCCGAATTGGCGAAATCGAAACAGCACCAGCCAAAGATCTCCCGTTTGCGCACCGGCATCGCCCAACTTTCCGATGACGCGGACTTTACCGTTTCAGCCTCCATGATGTGGCGACGCAATCGTCTCCGCCAGTCATTGGCAAGTGCGCCGAAGACGCCTTTTTGCCCCCCGATTACAACCCCGAGCTATTTTCCCAAAACGGTCCGATCCGGGTTGCACCGACTCGGTGCGAGGGTTTCGCTCCGCCCCTTTGGCCTTTAGCAATTCATCTCCCGTGTCCGCTCCCTCTCCTTCCCTCCTCCTTCGCTTCCGCACTGCGGTTTGCCAATGGATCGACTCCGACTACTGCCCCGAAGGTCCGGAGAAAATGCGCCAGGAACCCGACAAAGTCGACTGGGTTCGCGTCATGCCGTTCGTGGTGCTTCACCTCGGCTGCTTCGGCGTGATCTGGACGGGCTGGAGCCCGTTCGCCGCCTGGTCCGCCGTCGCGCTCTACTTCCTGCGCATGTTTGCCGTCACCGGCATCTACCACCGCTATTTCTCGCACAAGACCTACTCCACCTCGCGCTTCGGCCAGTTCCTGCTCGCGCTCTGGGGCGCGACCACGGTGCAGCGCGGTCCGTTGTGGTGGGCCTACCATCACCGCCATCACCACCAGCACAGCGACCACGAGGAGGATGCCCACTCGCCGCATGTGCACGGTTTCTGGTGGTCGCATATCGGTTGGATCACCAGCCGCCGTAATTTCCCGACCGACTACTCGAAGGTGAAGGACTTGGCCAAGTTCCCTGAACTGGTTTTCCTCAACCGCTTCGACATCCTCGTGCCGCTGCTCTTCGCCTTCGCGACGTATGGTTTCGGCGCCGCCCTCGCCACTTGGGCTCCGGGTCTCGGCACCAACGGTCCGCAGATGCTGGTCTGGGGCTTCTTCATCAGCACCACCGCGCTTTTCCACGGCACGTCCTGCATCAACTCGATGGCCCACCTCATGGGCAAACGCCGGTTCCAGACCACCGACGATTCCCGCAACAGTTTTATCCTCGCGATCATCTGCCTGGGCGAAGGCTGGCACAACAACCACCACCGCTACCAGAGCTGCACCCGCAACGGCTTCTACTGGTGGGAAATTGATCCGACCTACTACGGCCTGAAGTTCCTTTCCTGGACCGGCCTCATCTGGAAACTCAAGCCCGTGCCGCAATCGATCCTCGATGAAGGCGCCCGCGCCGAGCACCTCAAGACCGTCGCCGCCGCCGAACGCACCGAACATGTGCACGTGGTTTCCTCGCTCAAGAAGGTCGTCCCCACCGCCGCCGCCCTCGCTGTCGGCGCGGTGCAGGCCGCCCAGGCCGAGGCTCCCAAGAAGGCCGAGTCACCCGGTATCCACAAAGATGTGACAGAGCTTGCTCACGAGCTCGATCGCGATCCGGCCGACGTTCGTCCCGGCTCCCCCGCCGACGGCCGCAAGTAAACCAATCGGCCGCGGCTTGCCCGCGCAGCGGAAACGGGACAGGATTCCGTTTCCGCTTCTTCCCCCATGCCCCGCACCGCCATCATCGGCACCGGCGCCGCCGGCCTCGGTTGCGCCCACTTCCTGCGCCCGCACGACGACATCACCGTTTTCGAAACGGCGGACTATGCCGGTGGCCACGCCAACACGGTCGACACGCCGGAAAGCGGCACCGGGCGCCCCGTCGCCATCGACACGGGGTTCATGGTGTTCAACCGCGTCACCTACCCGCATCTCTGCCGGCTGTTCGACCAGCTCAAGGTGCCGGTGAAACCGACGACGATGTCGTTCGCGGTGCGCGACGACGAAAGCGGACTCGAATGGTGCGGTTCGTCGCTCAACCACCTGTTCGCCCAGCGGCGCAATCTCTTCAATCTCCGCTTCATCAAGATGCTGCTGGCGGTGAATCGGTTCAACCGCGAGGCCACCGCCGCGATCAACGATCCTGCGCTGCGCGAGACATCCCTCGCCGACTACGTGAAACGCCGCGGCTACGGCGAAGACTTCTTCAATCTCTACCTCGCGCCGATGAGTTCGGCCGTCTGGAGCACGCCGCCGGAACTCATGCTGGAGTTTCCCGCCGCCACCTTGCTGCGGTTCTTCCACAATCATGGTTTCCTCGGCCTGCATACCCAGCACCAATGGTGGACCGTTGATGGCGGCAGCCGCGAATACGTCCGCCGGTTGATCGCACCTTGGGCCGATTGCATCCAACTCGGCAATGCGGCCACGCGCGTGGTGCGCACCGGTAGCCAGACCATCGTGATGACCGCCCGCGGCGAAGCCCGCGCCTTCGATCGCGTGATCATCGCCACCCACGCCGACGATGCGCTCAAGCTCATCGTCAATCCCACCGCTGACGAGATCCGCCTGCTCGGCGCCTTCCGCTATCAGGCCAATGCCACCACCCTGCACACCGACGAACGCGTCATGCCGCGCACCCGCCGGGCTTGGTCGAGCTGGAACTATCAGATCGTTCGCGGACCGGACGGCCGCGTTCAACCGGCAACCCATTATTGGATGAACGAGCTGCAGGGCGTCAGCGACCGCGAATCCTTTTTCGTCTCGCTCAACCGCCAGCAGGACATCGATCCGGCGTCGGTTCGCCGCACCTTTGATTACACCCATCCGCTGTTCGATCTGGAAGCGTTGCGCGCGCAGGAACAACTTCCCGCTCTCAACACGGCGGCCGACACAACCACCCGGACGTATTTTGCCGGCAGTTA
>CBINJL010000137.1:0-7241 GCA_966250925.1 uncultured Opitutus sp.
ATCCAGACCTACATCCGCCGGCACGCCTACGGCAACACCACCACCGCCGACCTCTGGGCCGCACTCAGCGAAGCGTCCGGCGCGCCGGTGCACGAGATCGCGGCGAGTTGGACCGAGCAACCAGGCTTCCCCATCGTCATCGTGCGCCATGACCGCGACGCCGGCGAACTCCACCTCACTCAGCAACGTTTCATCCTCGACGATCCCGCTGCCGCGCCGCTGCGCTGGGCCGTGCCGATCACCTACGCCGCGCTCGATCAGCTCGACCGGCCGTCCTCGGTCTTGTTGACCGAAGAAAGCATCACCGTGCCGTGGTCCGCCAAGCGCGGCCCGTTCAAACTCAACGTCGGCGACACCGGCTTCTATCGCGTGCTCTACGACGAATCCAGCCGCGCCGCGCTCGTCGCCGCGCTGCCCGCACTTTCCGAAGCCGACCAACTTAACCTGCTCGGCGACACTTGGGCGCTGGTGCTCGCCGGCCACTCCAGCGCGACCGATTACCTCGATCTCGTGCAGGCCCTGCGCGACTCCACCAGTCAACCCGTTTGGACCTCCATGCTGGTCAACCTCGGCACGCTCGACCGCTGGCAAATCGATCGCCCGCAACGCGAGGCCTACCATCGCTGGCTGCAAACGCTGCTCGGTCCGCAGCTCGCCCGCCTCGGCTGGGATGCCGCGCCCGGCGAAGCGCCGCTGGTCGGGTCCCTGCGCGGCGCACTGGTCGACATGCTCGGCCGCGTCGGCGACGACGACGTGCTGGCCGAAAGCCGCCGCCGTTTTATCGCCTTCCTCGACGATCAATCCACGCTCTCGGGCGACCTTCGTCGCCCGATTCTCAACAACGTCGGTCGCGACGCCGATCGCGGCATTTACGCACGCCTGCATGAACTCGCCCGCAACGCCACCGCGACCGAAGCCAAGCGCGCCTTTTACGGCGCGATGCAGAGCGCGGATAACCCCGACCTCTTGCGCAGCACGCTCGCGCTGTCGCTGACCGAGGCCATGCCGCTGGCCGAGCGCAACCGCAACCTGGAGCGTGTCGCCGCCTACACCGATCGCTTTCCGCTCGTGTGGGAATTTGCCCGCGAGAATCTCGCCGCGCTGCTCAAGGAATTGCCGACTTTCGGGCGCAACAGCTTCCTGCCCGACATCGCCAGCCAATCCGTCGATCCGCGCACGGCGGACGAACTCGAAATGCTCACCCGCGACCATCTCGGCGAAGAGGCATTGGCCGAAGCGCGCAAAGCCACCGGTCTCATCCGTCTCAACGCCGCCACCGCCGCCCGCGAACTCCCGCGGATTGATGCGTGGATCGCCGCGCGAATGCGCCCGCGCGGATGAAAGATCGGTATCCAACCTCGCCGCCGCACCGTTCGGCGATGGTCCGGCACCGTTCGTCCTTCGCGACTGGCGGCGGCTCCAAAACTGCTTATCAAAGGAGCCATGCCTGTTCGCCTTCTCCGCTTCCTCTTCGCGCTGTGCCTCGGTTGGAGCAGCGCTCACTTCACCTTTGCCGCCGACGACGCCGCAGCCGGCGCCACGTTGCCCGAACTCCCGCCCCGGGTCGTCGCCCCGACCGACAAGGCCGAGTTTCGCCGACTCGTGCTCGACAACGGCCTGAAGGTCCTCCTCGTCTCCGATCCCAATTTCAACAAGTCGGCCGCGTCACTGGTGGTCGACGTCGGCCAGATCGACGATCCCTTCGAACACACCGGCCTGGCGCACTTCCTCGAACACATGCTGTTTCTCGGCACCGAGAAGTATCCGGAAGTTGAGGACTACAGCCGCTACATCGAGGAAAACGGCGGCTACAACAACGCCTACACCGCCACCGATCACACCAACTACCAGTTCGAGATTCGCCACGGTGCGCTCGAAGGCGCGTTGGATCGGTTTTCGCAATTCTTCATCGCCCCGCTGTTTGTGCCCGACTTCACCGAACGCGAGGTCAACGCCGTGCACAACGAGGCCATGCGTCACGTGCAGAACGACGTGCGCCTGATGCTCAATGTGCGCCGCGAACTCTACAATCCGGAGTCCGGCGAAGCGAAGTTTTCCACGGGCAACAAGACCACGCTCGCCGATGCCACTCCGGAAATCGTGCGCGAGTTTTACGAACACCATTACTCCGCCGACCACATGGCGCTGGCCATCACCGGCATCGCGTCGCTCGACGAACTCGAGCGTATGGCCCGCGTGTATTTCTCCGCCATTCCCGATCGCGACGTGCCGCACAAAACCCGTGAAGCCATCTTCCTGCCGCAGGCCAAGGCGTTGCGCGTGGCGCAGATTGAACCGGTCAAGGACATCCGCCAGCTTTGGCTGGAGTTTGTGGTTCCGTCCACCCGTCCGCACTTCGCCAGCAAGCCGGCCGACCTGCTCCTGTCCCTGATCAATTATTCGGGCAAGGGCGGCCTGGTTGAAGCGCTGCAGGATGCCGATCTCGCCACTCAGGTCGGCGGCTTCACCTACACCCGCACCAGCGGCTACGAATCCATTTTCCTTTCGGCCGATCTCACCCCGCAGGGCGCCGAAAACCTGCCGCGCGTGCTGGAGTTGTTCTTCGCCTACATCGCGCATCTGCGCGCCGCGCCATTCCCGGCCGATTTCTACGCCGACCAGGCCCGCATCGCCGCGTTGCAGGAAACCTACGAGGACCGCGGCGAAGGCGCTGACCTCGCCACCGAACTGGCCAACGCCTCGCTCTTCTACCCGCTCGAAATCGCCGAACGCGCCGAAAAGATCTGGGGCGCGCCGGACGAGGCAGCCTATCGCAAGTTTCTCAACGCACTCACGCCGGACAACCTGCTCGTCACCTTCCAGACCAAGGGCGCGCCAACCGACCGCACCGAGGAAATCTACGGCACCGCCTATTCCTATTCGGAAACCACCGGCGCCGACTATGAACGTCTGCAAAATCCGCAGGTCGACACGAAGTTCGCCCTGCCCGCGGCGAACCCCTTCATGCCCGGCGAAACCGCCGTGCTGACCGAGCGTCCGCTGCCGTTGATCGACGAGCCCGGACTCGCGCTGTTCTACGCCCAGGACGTCGAATTCGAACGCCCGCAGGCCACCGTGCAATTGCGCTTCGTGCCGACGCGCGCCATGGGCAACGCCGAAACCGATCTGCTGCTGCGCCTGTATGAGACCTGCCTGCAGGATGCGCTGGAAGCCGCCGCCGGCGACGCCGCCACCGCCGGGGTTTCCTACTCCTTTTCCATCGGGGTGGAAGGGTTCGAACTGACCGCCTCCGGCTTCGCCGATTCCGGTGCGCGTTTCGCGACCTACGTCGCCGAGCATCTGCTCAATTTCGAAATCTCCCCCGAACGCTACGCCTCTCTGCGCGAACTCGTCGTGCGCGGCCTGCGCAGCTACCAACAAACCGAAGCGTATCGTCTCGCCGGCGATCGCAGCGCGGTTGCGTTGCGCGAATTCGAATACCTGCCCGACGGGCTGCTCGACCGCGCGCCGGAAGTTTCGTTCGAGGAAGTCATGGCCGGCGCCCGCAAATTTTTCGCCGCCGGCAAAATCGAGGCACTGGTCCACGGCCATCTTGCACCGGAACGCGCCGTCGAAACCGCCCGGGCCGTCGCCGCTGCGATCGCCGCACAGCCTGCCTCCGACGACGATCTGCTGCGCCGCCGCCATCTCGCGGTCAACGCCGGCCGGCCGGTGCTTGATGTTGCCACGATCGAAGGCGTCAACTCCGCCTACCGCGCCAATTACCTGTTTGCCGCCAACACCCCGCAAACCCGGGCCGCCGCCACCGTCATCAGCAGCTTCATGAACACACCGTTCTACGCCGAGCTGCGCACCCGGCAGCAACTCGGCTATATCGTCGGCTCCGGCATCAGCGCATCACTCGATCAACTGCTCATGCTCTTCGTGATCCAGTCCAGCGGCTACGGCCCGGACGAATTGCGCGAGCGCGCGGAGGCCGTGATCGCGGCGTTGCCCGATCAACTCGCCGCCCTGCCGGCCGAACAGTGGCAAACGCTCATCGAGGGCGCGCGTTCGCAGATCTCCGAAAAGCCCAAGAGCATTGCGGAAAAGGCCGACGTGTTTTTCCGCCGCGCCTACGATCATGACGGCGACTGGCAGCGTCAGGCGGAAACTCTCGCCGCGCTTGATGCGCTGGATCAAACCGCCACTGCCGCGCTCATGCGCACCGTGATCGATCCGGCGCAGGCCCGGGCCGTGATCGTGCTGCTGGCCAGCGGCGAACACGCCGCCAGCGCCGCTCCGGCGACCTTCACCGACCGCGACGCCTGGAAGTCCAAACAAGACTATCAATAACGCTGCGCCGCAGTATCCGTGGCCAGCCGGAGGGTCGTCGCTTGCCGACGACCGTCCCGCGGACGCGAGGAAAGAACGCTCCCGCACGAATTGGCCGGTAAAAAAGTGCGGGCTAAAGCGCCGCACTACGCGCCTCGCCGCGCCCTTCCAGTAGCGCGGTGCTTCAGCCCGCGACTCCACCGCAACGGGCCCATTCGCAAGCGATCACCACACCGCGCCTCCCCCGCGGGGACACTCAGGTATTCACCCGATTGTCGCTCTTGAAATGGGCGCGGCGACGGTTTTCCGCCTGCTGACGGCGCGACGCCATCTCGGCCACGTTCTGCCGTTCGATTTTCGCGGCGCCGCGGTCCGCGGCGGATTCATCCGCTTCAGCGGCGATGGCAAACAACAGCAGCAACTCCGCCGACGACGCCAGACGACGCGCCGGAAAACCGGCGTGACGACTATACCAAACAAAAAAGGATTCCTGCGACGTGGCCATGATGCGAATGCGTTGCGCGCATAAGAGTCCGCCCGCAGGCGGAAAGCGAGCTCGCCCTTGGATTTGCTCCGCCACGTCGCGGCCCGAGCAAATTTTTTGCAACCCGCCGCGCGGCGCACGGGTATGACTACTGCCCGCAATCGTTTCCTTCTTCGCCTTCCGCACCATGTCTCCACCCTCGCCCTTCGGCCGCCCCACTCATTTCTCCCGTCTTCGGTTTGGGTTTCTGGCCGGCTGTTTCCTTTGGTTCCTGGCCTTTGCACGAGCCGAGGAGCTGCCCACAACCGGGACCGGCGCGGATTCCGATCTGTTGCCCGCCCTGCAACTGGAACCCTTCGTGGTCAACGGCGATGCGCTCGCGGTCACCATCCACGCCCGCAACAAACGCGACCGACGTTATGCCGAGGGTTTCGCCGACGAAGTCGTGCGCGTGGCCCACGACACGTTGGACGGATCCACCGGCCGCGGCCTCATCATCGTGGGCGACGACGGCGAGCCGCATCCCCTGTGGGTGTTTCGCAAATTCCTCGCCATGGCCGATGCCGGTCAGCTCGATGCCGCAGTCGCCGCCCGCGCCGACGAACTGCGCGCCTCTCTGGCCGAGTGGGAAGAGGCGGTCGATCTTGACGAGGACGACAACGAGATGGGCCTCAGTTTTGACCTCGTCGTGCCCGCCCTGCCGCTGCCGCTGAAGGGACTGGGCTCGCGTCTCTACCAAGTCGCATGGATCGAGCGTTTCGAGGTGGAAAAGGTCGAACTCGCGTTTCACCACCTGCGAGCCGGAGATCTCGATGACGATCGTCTGGCGCGGTTTCACTGGGTGTATTTTCTGCCGCCGAAAAACGCCTTTGATCGGGTGCTCAAAATCGTCGTGCCAATAATCATGGAGCAGGAAGAAATGGGCTTCTTCGCCCGCGCCACCGTGCGCAGCGCACTGGTGGTTTTCAAACCGGCCATCAATCGCGCCATCGAAGGTATTCGCAAGGGGCTCCTCTTTCGCAGCATTCTGCAGGAACGCACCGAGTGGTCAGCCGACGACATCGATGCCCTGACCGAAGCCTATGTGCGTGTGCTGATGCCGGACTTCAAATTCAACGACGGTCGCAATGCGACGCATGATCGCGCGATGGAAGCGATCGCCGCGCAAAAGCAGGCCAATCTCGACTACGCGAAAGACCCGTTTGTAGCGCCGACGCGCCTGACGACATTCGACGCGGCGGACTATGCGGGGTTTGTTGGCGACTACCGCGATGTCGGCGCAAAAGAGGTGACACACCGGTTTCGCATCGTCGACGACGGCGCCTTTCATTGGACCTACCGCGAGCAGGACCCGATGGTGTTTTATCCGGCCGGTCCGAGACTGATGGTGATCGAGGACGGCAGCATGACGATCGAGTTTCAAATCGACGACACCGGCGCCGTCACCGGCGTGGAAGAACGCTGGAAACGCAAACGCAAGACGGTGCCACGCGACTGAATCCGTTCGTGTCGGTCAGCCGCCTACCGGATGCCAGGTGGTCTTGAACTCCACCAGATCACGAATGGCGTAAAGCGACGCCACCGGACCGTTGCCGGCAAACCAATCAAGATCGGCAGACGCATCCAAAATCCGGATACGCTTCACGCTGTCGGCCGCGCCCGCTTCGAGCGCCGCACGATCCTCGGCTCCGACCGCGCCTGCGACCGCGCGGATGTGCGCGTGAGTGGCGAATGTTGGCACGATTTCCCGCCGAAATCCGGTGAGCAGATTCACCACGCCTCCCGGCAGATCACTGGTCGCCAGCATCTCGCCCAACACGATGGCGGCATACGGCGCGGTCTCCGACGCCAACGCGACCACGCTGTTGCCGGCGGCAATGGCGGGCAGCACGACCGTGACCAGCGCCAGCAGCGGCGCCTCGTCGGGCGCGACCACCGCCACGACGCCCATCGGCTCGGCCACGGTGAAATTGAAATGCGGCGACGCAACGGGATTCACACTGCCGAGAAGCTGTTCGTATTTGTCGGTCCAGCCGGCGAAATGGACGATGCGATCGATCGTCGCCGCGACTTCGCGTTTCGCCGCCGCGGCGGTGACTCCCTTGGTCAGTAGCAGCGCCGCTTCGAGTTCGGCCACGCGTGGCTCCATCATTTCCGCAAGCCGATACAGGATCTGGCCGCGGTTGTAACCGGAGCGGGCGGCCCAGCCGGCGCCGGCCTTGGCGGCAACCTCGACAGCGTTGCGCACATCCTTGCGGGTGCATTGCGGCACGTGGGCGAAAAACTCACCGCCCGCATCATGCAGCGGAAACGTCCGCCCGCTTTCCGAACGAATGAATTTCCCACCAACATAACACTTGGGGGTCTTGGCAACAGTCAGTCTAGGCATGACGAAAATGGACGAAGTTTTTAACCACAGATGAACACAGATAAACACAGATGGAATTCACAGGATGACCCGATCCCACTGCAGCTTGGAGTT
>CBINJL010000138.1:0-7165 GCA_966250925.1 uncultured Opitutus sp.
TCCGAGTTCACTCCCGAGTCATCGCCTTCGCTTCCTTGATCGCCATTAAAATTGTCTCCGCTTTCCGGCGCGTCACCATCATCGCCCTGACTCCCGAGCTGATCATTGTTGGCCGTCATGACGATATCCACGACCGACTCCACGGATTGCTGCACCGAGGAAGTGATCTCGGCGGCCTGTTCTGGAGACGCAGCATTCGCCGTCAGGCTTTCGGTCGGAATCACCGAGATGACTTCGCCGGTTTCATCGTCCACTTCGACGATCAACTCGACTGTTTCCATATCGAGCACGCCCAGGGGCACATCGGCGTTTCCTTCCACCGTCGTCACCGCCACGTCGCCTTCCAGCGTGGTGACGGAGAAAAACGCCTGTCCGGTGCCCGTGGGGCGGAAGATCACCCTAAACGTCGTGCCGCGAATACCGGCGGCGCCAGCCGGAGTTCCGACGGTGAACTTCGAATCGCTGCGCAGTTTCTTCACGTTGCCGACCAGTTCACCGTATTGAAGAAACAACTCGGTGGTCGAGTTGGCCTCGGGCTCGTTGGTGGCGTCCTTGACGGAATAGGAACCGGCAAACGGATCCTGACGAAACTCCCGAATGTTTAGTTGGGAATCGGCCGCGAGATTGATGGTGGCGCCATTGGAAAACACCAGGATAACGCGCGACTTCTCCCCCGTCGTGATCACGATGCTGCGATCATCGATCTGGGTGCCGTTGTCATTCTCCGTGTAGGACACGCGCGTCTGGCTCTCGGTATCCTGCACCGCCACTTCGGGTGCGATGCGAGTCAGACGAATCAAACCACGATTGGCCTGCGCCGCAGCACTCGACACCAAGGCCAGCAGAAGGCCGCCGCACAACAGCCAGGAAGTCAGTTTCTTCGACATGGAAAAGGAGGACGACCGCACGCTTCAGGGAGTCGATGGCAAAGCGGCTCGCAGAGCATTTCCCTCCGGCAGATAGGGGTCAAGACGCAAGCAAGTGGCCAAAGCCGCCCGCAGGAACGGACGCGCCACCGGACGCAGACTGAAATGATAAGCTTGGTAATACCACACGATCGCATTGGTCGGCGCGAGGGTCACCGCGCGCCCAAACGCCAGTCCCGCCTCCTCCCAGCGATTCTGCACGTCCAAAGCCACCCCGAGACGCAGCCAATGCTCGGCCACCTCGCCGCCCAGTGCGATGGCCCGTCGCGCCGCCGCCTCCGCCTCAACCACCGCGACCGCCGTGTCACCGAGTTCCAATCGAATCGCCTGAGCCAGCGCGTAGGACAAATCGCTCCACGCCTGATCGTTGTCCGGCGCCAATGCCACCGCCCGACGTAAATCCCACAACGCCGAAACGACACGCTCCCGCTGCAACGCGGTTTCGACACCGCGGGCATTGGCATCGATGCGACTGCGGGCAAAGGTGCGCAACGACTCGGCCTTGAAGCGCGGCCGCGCCTCCGCCCAGCCGACATGTAGTGAAAAAATCCCTACGCCGGTCGCGATCGCCGTCACGAGCCAAGGCCGGCGCGGCGGACGCAGACAAACATCGCCCCGTCGCGGGGTCGTCCATTCCGCCGCCAGCAGCGCCGCCAGTAATCCGAGTCCCGGCAGCTTCAGGTGAAAATCCACCGTGATGGCCAGCGCCAGCGCCAGCAGTCCGATCCCCGCAGCGCGCGTCCAGCCCGCTGCACTTCCCGCCCTGATCTCCGCATCGCGCCGCCGCCACATGATCGTTCCGGCCACGATTCCGACCAGGCCAAAGCTGGCCGCAAACCCGACCAAGCCGTAGTCGCTCAGGGTGTTGAGGTAGTCGTTGTGCGCCCAGTTCGTGACATCACGGAATCCCTCCGGTCGATGCCGGTCCAGCAACACCCCGAAACTGCCGCCCCCCGTGCCCAGAATCGGCGCATCCCGAAACAAGCCCCAGCCGGCGCTCCACATCATCGGCCGGGTGCGTTCGCCGGAAAACTCCACAAAACTATCGACCCGTTGCCGCATCACATTGGAGGAACGGTAGCCAAGCGCCACCCCGCCGGCGATCACCGCCATCATCGCGACGAAGATGACAAGTTTTCGGCTCAAACTCCCACTCGTCCCCGTCAAGATCCACACCCCCGCCGCCAGCATTGCCGCCAGCCAGCCTCCGCGCGAAAAAGTCAGCACCAGTGCAACCAAGGCCGCCAGCGCGGTCGCACCCGCCAGAATGCGCGCCCCTCGCTCCCGCCAGGGCCCACCACCGAACGCCATCACCAGCGCCGCCGGCGCCACCAGCAGACACCACGCCGCCAGCGTGTTGGGCACACCAAACGGTCCCGACGAACGATCATGAAACCAAACCGCCTGCCGTCGGCCCCACGGCAGCCATTCCGTGTCTCCAATTCTTTGATACAGCGCCAGGCCGAAGGCCCCGATGGTCAACAACGCGACGCCCGTCGCCAAAATCCTGCGCGCGCCCGGTTCACGCACCACGTGGAGTCCGCACCAAAAGCCCGCCGCCAGCCACATCCAGTTGAGCCCGTCCAGCCAGGCCCGACCGTGCATCGGCGCCACCCCGGCCAGATGCGACCCGACCACCGCCAGCATTGGCAACGGCCACCACCAGCCGACCGGCAGTCCGGTCGGTCGCCAGACGAGCCAGCGCACCACCACCAGCGCCAGCGTCAGCATGAGCGCCGGAAACGAAACCGCCATGGCCTCGCCGACGAACCCGCCCAGGTGCCACGTCGTCCAACCGAGATTGACGACCAGCGCGATCGCCACGGCGCGATCCACCATGGTGTCGGCGGAGAGCGGCGGAGTGGATCGGGGCATGTCCACGCAGTCAGGCCGACGGCGGCGATGCGGCGACAAAAAAAGCCACTCCGCACGACGACGGAGTGGCTCGAAAACTGACGCGGCTGACGATTCAGCCTCGCGCGGTTCAGGCGGTCGGAACCGAGGCGATGGTCTGCAGGATGCGACCGGCGATGGCGTAGGGGTCGCCGGAGGAGTTCGGACGACGATCCTCCAGGTAGCCCTTGTAGCCGTTGTTGACGAAGCTGTGCGGCACGCGGATGGAGGCGCCACGATCAGCCACGCCCCAGGAGAACTGGTCGATCGACGCGGTCTCGTGCAGGCCGGTGAGGCGGAGGTGGTTGTCCGGGCCGTAAACGGCGACGTGTTCTTCGCGATACTTGGCGAAGGCGGCCATCAGCTTCTCGAAGTAGTCCTTGCCGCCGGTTTCGCGCATATACTTGGTGGAGAAGTTGCAGTGCATGCCGGAGCCGTTCCAGTCGAGCGGATCGTCGTAGGCGCCGCGCAGCGGCTTGCAGTGCCACTCGACGTCGACGCAATACTTCTCGGCGATTCTCATGAGGAGGTAACGGGCGACCCAGATCTCGTCGGCGGCCTTCTTGGAGCCCTTGCCGAAGACCTGGAATTCCCACTGGCCCTTGGCGACCTCGGCGTTGATGCCCTCATGGTTGATGCCGGCGTCGATGCAGGCGTCGAGGTGCTCTTCAACGATGGTGCGGGCGATGTCGCCGACGTTCTTGTAGCCGACGCCGGTGTAGTAGGTGCCCTGCGGGAGGGGGAAGCCGCCTTCGGGGAATCCGAGCGGACGACCGTCCTGATAGAAAAAGTATTCCTGCTCGAAGCCGAACCAGGTGCCTTCATCGTCGTTGATGTTGGCGCGGGTGTTGGAGGGATGCGGCGAACCGTCGGGCAACAGCACCTCGGTCATCACGATGAAGCCGTTTTCGCGGCTGCTGTCGGGATAGAGCGCGACCGGCTTGAGGAGGCAGTCCGAGCTGCGGCCTTCGGCCTGCTTGGTCGAGCTGCCGTCGAAGCCCCACATCGGGCAGTCCTCGAGGGAGAATTTCTCGGGATCGCCTTCGACGATCTTGGTTTTGCCGCGGAGGTTGGCGACCGGCGTGTAGCCGTCCAGCCAGATGTATTCCAGTTTCAGTTTGGCCATATGACTAAGGGTGAGTAACGAGTAAACGAATGGGTTGCTGGGTTGCCGCCGAGGACAAAATCAATCGTCTTCGACAAACTGCCGAAAACCGAGGGTTCAGCATCGACGGTCTCGGAGTTGAGCACCTTATATGCCACTAAGAAACAAAATTCATGCATAGTTGTATTCCCAGTCACCCTGTTCACGACTTGCCTGCTTCACTCCTCCCCCTCAAGTCCTTTCATTTCATGAATTTCAGTCATGCCTGAGATCAAAGACACCAAGCGCGCCACCGTTCACATCAGCTTCGATGGACGGGTCCACAAACGTTATCGTGGTGCCCGCGCCCGCGAACGTTTCGACACCGAAGTGGCCGTGCTGCGCCATCTTGAGCAGAAGGGCTGCTCATTTGTGCCCAAACTGCTGGAGTGCGATCCCGAGGAGCTGACCATCGTGACCACCAATTGCGGCAGCCGGGTCGAGCATCTGACCTCGCCCAAACTGAAGGCGCT
Source organism: uncultured Opitutus sp. (assembly GCA_966250925.1). Classification (GTDB taxonomy): domain Bacteria; phylum Verrucomicrobiota; class Verrucomicrobiia; order Opitutales; family Opitutaceae; genus Actomonas. The sequence goes on from CBINJL010000138.1 coordinate 4,437, forward strand.
GTTCGGCGAATTGGAGGAGTTTGGCGTGCGCCATGAGGATCCGTTTGTGCGCAACGTCACCTATCGCGCCACCGATGGCCGCTTTTGCCTCATCGATTTCGAGTTCGCCACTCTGCTCGACAACCCTGCGGTTTCCCTGAAACCGGACCCTGAAGCCGAGGACTAGCAAGCCCCGCCCGCCCATGCCTGACCCCATCGTTCCGCTCAACATCACCTGGTCCGGACATTCCGACGTCGGCCGCTATCGCCAGAACAACGAGGACACGTTTCTCGGTCTGCGCTTCAACGGCCACGAGCTCAACTATCTCGGCAAGACCGGCAGCGCCTCGCTCGACGAATGCGACTTCGTCTTCGCCGTCAGCGACGGCATGGGGGGCAAGGCCGCCGGCGAATTCGCCAGCAAGATCACGATCGAAAAAACCACCCGGCTGCTGCCCCGCAGTTTTCGCCAGTCGGCCGCCGGCATGGCGTCCGGCTTCAACGACGTGCTGGAGGAGTTGTTCAGTCAGATTCACAAGGCCCTCACCTACCTCGGCAGCGCCTACGAAGAAACCCGCGGCATGGGCGCCACGCTCAGTCTCGCCTGGTTCACGCCGGGCTGGATGTATTTCGGTCACATCGGCGACAGCCGCATCTATTACCTGCCGGCGCAGGGTGAGCTCAAGCAACTGACCCACGACCACACCCGCCCGGGTTGGCTGCTGCGCCAGGGCAAGATCACCGAACGCGCCGCCCGCAACCATCCGGCCAAGAACCAACTCCAGCAATCGCTCGGCAGCGAATACCAGTTTCTCGAACCGCACATCGGCGCCGTCGGCTGCGAACCGGGCGATCGCTTCCTGATCTGCTCCGACGGATTGATCGACGGCATCTGGGATCACCACCTCGCCGACCTGTTACGCGAGCAACGTGACCCCGCCGTCGGTCGCCTGCTGGTCGAGGAAGCCGTGCGCGCCTCGGGTCGCGACAACACCACCGCGCTCGTCATCGACGTCGGCGCCTGAGCGCCGGTGCCCGGTTGGCGTCAGGCCTGCTGGGTAGCGTTTTTTCCGTCATGACCGCCTCTCCCGCCGCCCGCACCCTCGTCTTCGTTTACGGCACGCTGAAACGCGGCGGCAGCAATCACGGCTGGCTCGACGGCCAGACCTACGTGGGCGATGCCCGCACCGTGCCGGGATTTCGCCTCTACGTGGTGGCCGATTACCCGGGCTTGGTCGCCACCCCGGAAGACCAGGTCGGCGTGACCGGCGAGGTCTGGTCCGTCGACACCGCCGCCCTCGCCCGACTCGATGAACTCGAAGGCGTGGCCGAAAAACTCTATCGGCGAGCACCGCTGCCCCTGCTCGCGCCTTTCGCCGAACAGACGGTCGAGGGCTATTATTATCTGCGCAACATTCGCGGACGCCGCCCCTGGCTCGACGGCATCTGGCCGGTGCACGGCGCACCACGCGGCTGAGTCGGTCAACAACGCTCCGGAATGCGGTTGATTTAATCCGCAATACCGCGGCTTAACCACAGATCACGGAGATCACAGAGTAGGAATCAGTCCAATCCGTCGCATCTGAATTCACTCGTGAGGTGAGCGCCCACGGAGTCGTTGCAATTTCACTACCGCCTTTCTTTGCGTGCTTTGCGGCTCTCTGCGTGCTTTGCGTTAAATATCCTCGGCGTCGTCCTCTTCGCTCGGCGCGGCATCGTCGATCGGCACGTCATCGGTCGCCGTTTCCGCGCGACCGCCCGGCTCATCTTCCTGACTAGACTTGAGCACCGCGGCCGGCACTCGACGCACATCCTGAAATTGGGCCCGGAAAAGATCCTCCAATAGCTCCACCGTCGTCGCCGGCACGGTCGCCATGAGCACTTCGAGTTCGGGCAACGGCGCGCCCGCCAGCGTATCGGCCGCCTGAGCGCTTTCACGGCGCGACGGTTTGCGCGCGCCGGCTTCGGCCTCGGCCCGGGCGGCCAGTTCGGCTTCCATCGCCGCCTCATACTCTGCATCCGGCCAAGGCGCTTGTTCGTCGGGTCCGGTCGTGGGTTTGGGGGCCGCCTGCGTTTCTGCACGGGTAAGCGGCCGGCCTTCGCGGTCCAACGCACTGCGCACGGCGATCGGCGCCCGGTTCAGCGCACTGGAGCGCGCCGCGGCCACCGCGAGCTCGTCCGCCAAGACTTCGTTTAGCCGCGCTTCGAGCCGGTCAATCAGGGCTTTTTTTTTTCGTCGCCCTCGCCGGCAGCTGGAGCGTCTTCGGCCAGCGCGGCGATTTCCTTGATCAGACTGTCGATCGCGCGCGCCCGACTGGCTTCGACCGCCTTGAGCAGGGCGACCTCGAGATTGATCTTTTCGGCCAGACCGAGTTTCACGCCGCCCTCGCCTTCGCGCAGCGCATCGAGCAACCGCGTGATTTGTTCGGTGGTGAGTTCGGTGCCGAGTTGCGCGCTCTTGCCGCCTTGGGCGATGGCATTGAGCAGCGCCTGACGGACCACGCCCTGCAGGTCGGACAACAGCCGCACCAAGTCGCGGCCCGATTCGTCGCACTCGTCGACGAGCGCGATCAGTTTCTGGTGATCGCCGGCGGCGATGGCGGCGGCGAGCGCGGCGAGTTTTTCGGCGGAAACCAGCCCGTAGACATCGAGCACGTCGGCTTCGCTGATGTCGGTGCCGCAAAACGAAATCATCTGATCGAAGATCGACTGCGCGTCGCGCATGACGCCGTCGGCCATGCGGGCGATGC
>CBINJL010000139.1:0-7162 GCA_966250925.1 uncultured Opitutus sp.
ACTGTGGCGTTATCTGCCGGCGCTGACCGGGCGCGTGGTCGGCGACGCGGGCATCGCGGAACGGTTTTTGTATGACTTCCGCCGGGTGCAGGCGGAGCTGATGGCGGAAAACTATTACGGCCGCATGGGTGAGCTGGCACGCGGTGAGGGCATGCGGTTCATGGTGGAAGGTTACGGGCCGGGGAATTTCGACGAATTGCAGGTGGCGGGGTTGCCCGATGTGCCGACGACGGAGTTTTGGACCCGCACGCCGTGGACGCCGAATCGCGTGGTGAAAATGGTGACCTCGGCCGCGCATGTTTACGGCAAACGAATCGTTGCGTCGGAGTCGTTCACCGGCTGGGCGGAGAGTTCGCGCTGGCTGGGGCATCCCTATGCCTTCAAGGCGCTCGGCGACGAGATGTTTGCCTACGGCATGAATCACATCGTGTTTCATCGTTGGGCGCATCAGCCGCATCCGACCGCCGGACCGGGCATGGCGCAGGGGCCGTATGGCTCGCACATCGAGCGCACCAACACCTGGTTTGAAAAGAGCGGCGAGTGGATGCGCACGATCGCGCGCAGTCAGCATCTGTTGCGGCAGGGGCACTACGTGGCGGATGTCCTGTATTTCACGGGCGAGCGTTCGCCCGATCCCTCCCAATACGCCATGCCGGTGCTGCCGCCGGGTTACACCTACGATCTGGTCAATGCGGATGTGCTGCTGAACCGCATCGCGGTGCGCGACGGCGACTATGTGCTGCCGGAAGGCGGACGCTACCGGTTGCTGGTGTTGCCGGACAATCTGGCGGCGATGAGTCCGACCTTGCTGGCGAAGTTGAAAACCTTCGTTGATGCCGGTGCGACGCTGGTCGGTCCGAAACCGCAGTTTTCGCCCACGCTCGCAGGGTATCCGCAAAGTGAAGCGGACATGCTGGCGATGGCGGAGCGGTTGTGGGCCAACGAGGCGCGAGTATGGAGCGGGCTTTCGATTGCGGACGCGTTGGCAAAACTTGGTGTGGCTCCTGATGTCGAATGGCACGGCGAACACGCCGACACGGCGCTGTCGTGGCAACACCGGCGGTTGGCGGACGGTGATCTGTTCTTCATCGGCAACAAGCAGCGGGCGGTGGAGACGTTCACGCTGTCGTTGCGCGACATGGCCGGTCGGGCACCGGAACTGTGGTGGCCGGAAAGCGGGCGCCGCGAGCGGATCGCGGTGTATTCAAACGATGGTGACGTGGCCATGATTCCGCTCCGTCTGGAGCCGAGTGAGTCGGTGTTTGTGTTGATGCCGGATGCCGACCGCCCGGCGGCACCGGTGGCGACGGAAATTCGGCGGGACGGCGTGCCGGTGCTGGCGGCGGATCGAAGCCCGGGCGCGAAGTTGTCCCCGGTGAGCGGCGATTTCACGATGGCGATGTGGGTGAAGCCCGACACCAATCTGCGCGTCATGCCGAAGGAGACGACCGACGGACGCATCGACGAAGTGGGCAAGTTTTATGCGATCGCGGCCGATCCCGGCGATGCCCGGTTTGGTGGCGGCCACGCGACGGCCGGACTGGCGGTCGGGCGCAACGGCATCTTCGTGGTCGAGCGTTCGCTGGAGGAGTGTCCGGCGGTATTGGTATGGGAAAAGCCGGTGTCGGGTTGGACACACGTGGCGGTGACGTATCGCGAGGGCAGGCCGAGTCTGTATGTCAACGGCCGTCATGTGCGGGACGGGCTGAAGTCCGGCAAGGTGGTGCATTCGGGTGTGGGCGCGCCGCCGCCGCCGGTGGATTACATGTTGAATTTCCCCGGCATCACGTCGCTGACGCGGGCCGCGGGAGAGGCCCCGCCGCCGTCACGTGGCGCGATCTATTGGTTCGAAGGCAACACCGCGCCAGCGGAGCAGTTTGACCGTGCGCTGGATGCGGAGGAGATCGCGACGTTGGCGGCGAGCGCGGTGCCGTCGCTGGCGTTACCGGTCGTGAGTGAAGTCACGCGTAGTCAAAGCGCGGATACGCTGAGCGCGCTGGTGTGGCGGAGCGGAGACTATGACCTGGGGGATGCGGCGACGGCGAAAGCGGTGTCGGTCGCAGTGCCTGATCCGATCTCCGTCGACGGAGCCTGGCAGGTCGCGTTTCAGCCGGGGCGCGGGGCGCCGGATATGATCACGTTGCCGGAGCTGCGGTCGCTGCATTTGCACGAGGAATTCGGCGTGCGCCATTTTGCGGGCACGGCGGCGTATCGGCGCACGATCGAGGTGCCCGCTGGCTGGCTGGCAGACGGGCGTCGCGTGGTGCTCGATCTGGGGCGGGTCGAAGTCATCGCGGACGTGGTGCTCAACGGCCGGGTGGTGGGCAATGTCTGGAAAGAGCCGTATCGGCTGGATGTGACGGAGTTCGTGCGCGCGGGCGCAAACGACTTGGAAGTGCAGGTCACGACGTTGTGGCCGAATCGCCTGATTGGAGACGAACACCTGCCGGCGGAGAATCGTTACGGGCGCGAGGATGAACGCGGGGTCGAAGCGGGCGGCATTAGCGAGTTGCCGGAATGGTATCGGCAAGGCACCCCGGAGCCGGAAGGCGGTCGGGTGGGATTTGCGACCTGGAAATTTTATGATCAGGACGAACCGCTGCTGGCGTCTGGGTTACTCGGACCGGTGCGGCTGTTCAATCCTGTGCGGGTGACGCTGGCGGTGGAGTGAAGGCGGAGCGGAGTGAGTTGCCCACGGAATACACGGAAAACACGGAAGAATTGGGGGCCCACGAAACCACACGAAAGGAAAAGGGAGGGACCGGCTCCGCCGGTCCGCGGTGGGGTGGCAGGGTGATGAAATGAGGCAGGGCCGAGCTGGAGCTCGGCGATACCGGGGCGGGGACGCTTATGCCAACCACCCATGGGTGCTGAACTCTACACAAAGCACGCGAAGATCGCGAAGTTTGGTATCACCGTCCTTTGCGGTCTTTGCGACCTTGGTGTGGTAGTCTGTTTTTCTCGGGCTGTTGGTATCAGGGCGCTACCGGCTTGCCGTTGAAGGTGCTGTTGCGGGCCTCGATGGTGACGTTGTCGCCGAGTTTGAAATCGGGTTTTTCGAAAGTGAGGTTCACGTTCTCCAGGACGATCGGCGCGATGGTGTCGCCTTTGTTGGTTTCGATGCGGCCGGGCGAGCCGTAGTGGCCGGTGAAGTTGCGCAGGACGATGCCGTCGACTTGGCACGAAGGCTGCGGGTGGCCTTTGAGATCGAAGAACTGCAGCCAGGGATTCACGTCGAAAAGGCGGCCGCCGCCCTGCACTTCGATGTTTTCAAAGAGGATGTTGGAGTAGTGCTGGGGCGTGTCGGGACGCAGCTTCAGGCGCACAAGGTTGATATCGCCGATGACCTTGGAATCGCGGATGACGATGTTGCGAATGAGCGTTGCTTCGCTGCCACAGGTGAGCACGCCGTGGCCGTCCTGGAAGGTGCAGTTTTCGACCAGGATGTTTTCAACCGGCGGGCTGGTTTTGTCCTGATCGGCGAGCGGACCCTTGGTGCCTTTGAGCGCGATGCAATCGTCGTCGACCGCGATGAAGCAGTCGCGCACGACGACGTCCTGACAACTGTCGATGTCGATGCCGTCGGAGCTGGGCGCACGCACCGGAGCGCCCGGGCCGGGGGCGTGGATGGAAAGGTTTTCGACGAGGACCTTTTGGCAGTTGTAGAGGTGGACGTTCCAGAAGCCGGAGTTGCGCAACGTGAGGTCGCGGATGTCGACGTTGGTGCAACGGTCGATGAAGAAGAGGCGCGGGCGCTCGACCTCGAGATTGGTGCACTGCGGGTTCTCCTTGCGACGGGTCCAGAACGCTTCCCAGAAGACGCGGCCGTTGCCGTCGATTTCGCCGCTGCCGGAGAGTTTGAGTCCGTCGATTTCGGAGGCGTTGACCAAGGCGACGCGCCATTCCGGAAAGTGCCCCTCGATGCGGGTGCGGCGTTTGGGGTAGTCCGCGATGTTGTCGGAGCCGAGCAGTTTGCCGTGCTCGCTCACGTGGAGCTCGACGTCCTGTTTGAGAAAGATCGCGCCGCTGCGAAACGTGCCGGCCGGGATGACCACGCGTCCGCCGCCAGCGGCGTGGGCTGCATCAATCGTCGCCTGAATCGCGGCGGTGTTGAGCGTGGTGCCGTCGGCGATCGCGCCGTGATCGGTGATGATGAAGTCGGCGGCAAAAAGCGGTGCGGTGATCACGCTGGCGAAGAAGACGGCGAAACGGTGCAGGGGGCGCATGGTGAATTATAGGGATTCCTCAGAGGAACGTCTGAGCGGATTGTGATGATGTTGTGCGGGATCGTCGGGTGGGAGGGCCGATAATCATGAAAAGCACGGAAGCGGGAGGCCCACGAAACACACGAAATTACACGAAGCAGGGGCTGAGATTATTGAGGCGGAGCGGCGGTTGGCGGGCCGTCGTGGTGGAAAACTTCGTCCATGCGAGCCCACCATTCGCCGGGGGCGCGAGTGGCGAGCGGCTGTTGCATGGGCTCCATCAAATCCCACCAGCGGCGGGTCTCCGCATCGGCGGCCATCAAAGCCATGTCGTGGGCGTGATCGGTGCCCCAGTATTCGTAGTAGCCGAAGAGCAGGCCGTCGTGATGATAGATCGAGTAGTTGCGAATGTGGCAGCGCTCGATCATCGCGAGCACGCCCGGCCATACCGCGGCATGTTCGGCACGGTAACGTTTGAAATGTTCGGGACGGACGCGCAGCACGGAGCCGTAGCGCGTGGGTTGGGCGGCGGGGGCGGAGGGAGTCATTGTTTTTGGTCTAAAGGTCTGAAAGTCAGAAGGTCGGCCGACGAGTGCGCTGAGAAAATCAGTGAGCCCACGGAACACACGGAATACACAGAAACAGCCGCATCCCTTTTTCCGTGTGTTCCGTGGGCCAATTTTGCTTTCCGAGTCCGTTCAGTACGTGAGCTCACGGGTTTCTCCGGCGGTGAAGTTGAGCGATTGTTCGTCGTTGCCGTAGCGGAGGGTGACGGCCTGATCCCGCTGACTGGTGATCGTGGCGGTGGTGAGGCGGCCGTCGCGCCAGGCGAGATCGACTTCGAATCCGCCGCGTGCCCGTAAACCGGATACGGCGCCTTCCGGCCAGGCGGAGGGCAGGGCGGGAAGGAGGTCGATTTCAAATTTCAAATTTGCGATTTCAGATGCCGAACCCGGCGCGCGGCTTTGCAGCAGCATTTCCGCGATCGCGGCCGTGGCGCCGAAGTTGCTGTCGATTTGAAAGGGCGGATGCGCGCCGAACAGGTTGGCGTAGGTGCCGCCGCTCCAGCGCTGACGGCTGGTCTCGGCGTCGGCCGGTTTGAGGGCGTTGACCAACAGGAGGTGGGCGCGGTCGCCGTCACCGAGGCGGGCCCACATGCCCATTTTGAAAACAAGACTCCAGCCGGTGCTGCCGTCGCCGCGGACGTCGAGCGTGCGACGGGCGCCCGCGGCGAGGTCAGGAGTGGTGGTCGGCGTGATTTCGTGGCCGGGATAAAGTCCCCAGAGGTGCGCCACATGGCGATGCTGCGGATCGGCTTCGGGATACGGTTCGATCCACTCCATGATGCGGCCGTCGGGGCCGAGCCGGGTGGGTGCGAGGCGGGCGCGGGCGGCGGCAAGTTCGGTCTGCAGTTCTGTATCCTGATTCAGGATACGCGCGGCGGTCATGGTGGCATCGAACAGATAACGCAGGAGCTGCATGTCGGCGGTGGGGCCGAGGCAGACGTGGGCTGCGGTGCCGTCGGGCAGGAGAAACGCGTTTTCCGGCGAGTTGGACGGCGCGGTGACGAGGTAGCCCGACTTCGGCTCGACGATGAGCATGTCGAGGTAGAACTGGGACGAACCCTTGAGGACGGGGTAGACACGTTCGAGGAAGGCGCGGTCGCCGGTGAAAAGGTAGTGGTCCCAGAGGTGCTGGCAGAGCCAGGCGGAGCAGGAGACGGTGGAGCCCCAGGAGGCGGATTCGCCGGGCGAGGTGAAGCCCCAGGGATTGGAGAGAAGGAAGGAGACCCAGCCGCGCGCGCCGTAGTAGGCCTTGGCGGTTTTTTCGCCCGGCGCTACGAGCGAGCCGATCAGGTCGAAGAGCGGTTCGTGCAGTTCGGAGAGATTGGTCACCTCGGCCGGCCAGTAGTTCATCTGCACGTTGATGTTGGTGTGCCAGTCGCCGTTCCACGCCGTCTGGATCTTGTCGGCCCAGAGGCCTTGGAGATTGGCGGGCAAGCCGCCGGGGCGGGATGAGGAGATGAGGAGATAGCGGCCGAAGTTGAAGTAGAGCGCGGCGAGCGCGGGATCGGCTTCGCCCTCGTGGAACGCTTTCACGCGGTCGGGAGTGGAACGGGTGGCGGCGGTGGGGTCGGGGGCGCCGAAGTCGAGCGCGACGCGGTCGAAATAGCGTTGGTAATCGGCGATGTGGGCGGCGCGGAGATCGCCGAAGGTTGGTGCTGATGCGCGGGCGAGGTCGGCTTCGGCGGAGGCGCGGGCGTCGGAGACTTTGCGGCCGGCGAAGGTCTTGATGTCGGTGGCGGCGGTGACGAAGAGCAGCACCTCGTCGGCTCCGCGCAGGCGAAGCGAGTCGCCGACGGTTTCGAGCGTGCCGCCGCGCGGGATGATTTTCAGGCGGGCGGCGTAGCGCACGCCGGTGTCGGCCTCGCGACCGTCGTTGAGCCGGCCATGCATGAGCAGGCCGTCGCCGACGACGGGTTCGACCGCGAAATGTTCCGGACGGTCGAGGGTGGCGTCGAAGGAGATCCGGCCGGGCGCGCTGGCGCTCAGGCGGATCACGATGGCTTCGTCGGGTGCGCTGACGAAGGCCTCGCGGGTGAAGCGCACGCCGTCTTGCTCGTAGTCGAGGCGGCCGACGGCCTCGGCGAGGTCGAGCGTGCGGCGATAGTTGGCGACCGGTTTGGTCCCGGCGGCGTCGGTGAATGTCAGGCGCAGGTTGCCAAGCGTCTGATAGCAGCCGAAGGGCTTGTTGGCGCCGACGCCCTTGCCGGAGCCTTCCCCGGCGCAGGTGAAGTTGGCGTTCACGAGCGCTTCGGCTTCGTGGTTTTTGCCTTCGAGGAGAAGACGGCGGATTTCGGGCAGCGCCTTGTGTGCGTCGGGGCGGTCGGCCTCCTGCGGCGAGCCGGACCACATGCCGGTTTCGTTGAGCACGATGCGTTCCTCGGTGACACCGCC
>CBINJL010000140.1:0-7159 GCA_966250925.1 uncultured Opitutus sp.
CGATCAATCCCGATCACGACACCGTGAACTTCGGCGACTCCGGCACCGCCGGCGTTGATGTCACGGTCGCGCCGTGGATCGGCCGTGTCACCGGCGATCCGGTGTGTAACCACATTGCAAATACGATCGGAGGCATGAAGCACCTGCCCGCCCCGGTCTGGTATCGGCCCGATGCCCCGGCCGAGCCGCCATCCGACGAACTGTTCGACGTGCGCATGAGCAACGACTGGGTCATTTCGCGCACCGGCTGGACGGCCGACGACACCGTGGTCGCGTTCCGCTCCGGCGGTCCCGCCAATCACGAACACGCCGACCGCAACAGCGTCATCTTCAAGGCCCACGGCGAACGCCTCTTTCACGATCCGTTCAAGGCCGCCTACGTCACGTCGCAGCCGACCTGGCTGCTGCGCCAGACGGAGGCCCACACCGCCGTCCTGATCGACGGCCAGGGCCACCAATACCACGACGGCAGCGAGGGCACCAATTCCTCCTGGGCTTCCGCCAGCGTGCGCGCCTATGCCACCGGGCCGGACTGGATGACCGTGACCAGCGAGGCCGCGCCGGCGTATCAACTTATCAATGACACCGTGCGCCGCGTCGAACGCACCCTCGTCTTGCTCAAGCCCGACGTGCTCATCATCCTCGATCGTGTCTCGCTCGATCCGGCCAAACCGGCCGCCGTGCAGGCGCGTTTCCAGGTCTTCAACGAGGATGACCACGGCCGCGCCACCGCTACCGCTACCGGCTTCGCCATCACCCGCCCGCATGCCGCCCTCGCCGCCACCGTGCACAGCGTCGGCAAGGTTTCCGTTCGCGCCGACAAACTCGACCTGCCCGCCGAGGTGGGCGCGTTTCCGTTCGTCGAAGTCGAATCCGCCCCGGCCAGCGAACACGTTCTCCTCACCGTCGCGGCGGCTTCCGCCACCGGCGCGCCACGCCACGAGGTGCAGGTTTCGCCCGCCGACGCCGAGGGACGTTGGACGGTCGCCGCCACCCAAGGCGGTCGCACCGTGCGCGCGATCATCGACCCGCGCGGCGAGTTGCCCGCCATCACCATCACCTGAGCCGTCCGAACTCCCGCCCCGTGGATCTCCCCGTATTCAATACCGTCAACGGTTTCGACTACGCGCTGATCGCGCTCTATTTCGCGATCATCATCTACGTCGGGTTCTACGCGGCCAAACGCAATCGCGACACCGAACAATACTTCGAGGGCGGCGGTCGCATTCCGTGGTTTCTCGCCGGCCTCTCCAACTGGGTTTCCGGTTTCTCCGCCTTCATGTTCGTGGCCGCCGCCGGCTTCACCTATCAATGGGGCATCGGCGCCGCGCTCATCTTCACGTCGGCGACGTGGGCGTATCTGGTCGGGTTTCTCTACTTCGCCCGCATGTGGCGACGTTGCCGGCTGTCGTCGCCGCTGCAGTTTCTTACCCGCCGGTTTTCGCCGTCGACGACCTACTTCTATTCCCTCACCGCCGTCATTCCCGCCATCGTCGGCATCGGCCAGGGCCTCTACATTCTCTGCATCTTCGTCTCCACCGCACTGGGGTTGAACGACGTGGCGTTCGATCTCGGCCCGATCACGCTCAGCGGTTTTCAAATCCTCACCATCGTCACCGGTTGCGTGATGGTGCTCTACACCGCCGTCGGCGGACTCTGGGCCGCCGTGCTCTCCGATGCCGTGCAGGGCATCATCATCGGCGTGATGACGCTCATCATTCTGCCGGTATCCTATCTGCATCTCGGCGCCGAGGTCGGCGGCGGACTCGTGGCCGGCGTGAAACGCCTGCTCGCCGAAGTGCCCGACGGTTACTTCAGCCTGCAGGGTCCCGCCGCCAATCCATGGTTTCTCGTCGGCTACGCCATCAACATGATGCTGGGCTACAACGTCGCGTGGCATCTCGTGCAACGCTACAACAGCGTGCCTGACGAACGCGGCGCCCGGCGCATGGCGTTGTTGTGCTGCGGACTGAGTCTGGTCGGTCCGCTGCTGTGGATTCTGCCCGTCATGGCGGCGCGGGTGCTGTTTCCCGACATGGCCGCACTCTGGCCCCAGTTTGCCAATCCCGCCGAGGCCTCCTTCGTCAGTCTCGCCCTCATGCTGCTGCCGCACGGCATGATCGGGTTCGTCGTCTCGGCCATTCTTTCCGCCACGCTCGGTCAGGCCAACGATGCCTTCAACTGGCTCGCCGCCACCATCACCCGCGACATCGTGGTGCCGCTGCGCCGCCGTGTCACCGGGCAGACGCTCGGCGAACGCGCCCAGCTTCGCGTGGCGTGGCTCACCATGAGCATTGTCGGCGTGCTCGGCGTCGCGGTGGCGTTTGTCATCCCGCGCTTCGGCGGCGCGTTTCAATTTGCCCTGATCTACTTTTCCCTCACCGCCGCGTTCCAGATGCCGGTCGCGCTCGGCATGATCTTCCGCCGCACGCCGTGGTGGTCGGGCATCGCTTCATCCACCGCCGCCCTCATCGCCGCCATCGTGCTGATGATCGCCGGCGTGTGGCCCGAGCACGATTTTGCCCGCAACATGATCGTCGAGGCGGTGGTGGCCACTCTCGTGTTTGCGCTGTCGGCCCGCTGGTTCAACGCCGACGATCCCCGCCACGCCGGCCTGCGCGAACTGGAACGTGACCTGGCCACCCCGGTCGATCCGTCACCGGAAAGTGAATACGGTGGCGCCGCCATGCAGGTTTACGGCCTCATCGGCGTGATCTGCCTCATCCTCGGCGGCGTGCTCGTCGCCTGCACCTGGCTGCCGTCCACCCCAATCGCGCCGGGCCGCATCAATCTCATCGCCGGCGCCATGTTGCTGATCCTCGGATTCGGGTTGCGCCGCCTCGCCCACCGCACCGTCACGTCATGAGTGCGACGCGTTTCTCCTGTCCGGCCGCGACCTACCGCCAGTTCGATCCGAACTGCGCCTCCGCTTGGCAGCGCCATGTGCTGGAGTTCGACGCCGCCCGCACCGCGCTCGTGGTCATGCACGCCTGGCAACCGCCCGCACCCGGAGAACTCCCGGGCTGGATTCGCGCCGCGCCTTACCTCACCCGCAGCCGTCATGTGCTGCGCACCGCGTTTCCGCCATTGCTCGCAGCGGTGCGTGCTTCCGCCATCGCCGTCGTGCATGTCAGCGGTTGTCAGGAGCCACCACCGCCATCCATCGCGGTCGACGAAACCTGGCAAAAATTGCACGAATTCCGCCGGCGCGAGGTGTTTCCCGGCCAGGCCCATCTGGCCGATGTCGACGCCGGCTGGCGCACGCGCCGCATCGCGCCGGAAGCCGCGCCACTCGACGGTGAACCGATCGTCGAGGACGCCGAGGCACTGCATCGGTTCTGCCACGATCGCGGTATCAATCATCTCATCTACATCGGATTCGCCCTCAACTGGTGCCTGCTCATGTCGCCCGCCGGCATGACGGACATGCGCCGCCGCGGCTACCTGTGCTCGACTGTCGCCGAGGCCATCGTCGCCGTCGAGTCACACGAATCCGCCCCCGAAAATCAGGAATACCATCAGGCGCTCTGGCGCGTGGCCGTCGAGTTTGGATTTGTTTTCCACCTCGAAGATCTGCGCGCCGCCCTTCGCTCCTCAACATGACAACCCTGCTCTCCTGGTCGCCTCCCGCCGCCGGTCTCGGCTCCGCCGCCATCGGCCCCGAGGAAGAAGCGCTCGTGCTCGACGTTCTCCGCCGCCGCGAACTGTTTCGCTACTACGGCGACGATCCCGATCACCCGCCGCCCGTGGTGGCGCGCCTCGAAACGGAATTCGCCCAATGGCTGGATGTGCGCTTCGCCCTCGCCACGTCGAGCGGCACCGCCGCGCTCGAAGCCGCCCTTGCCGCCATCGCCGTCGGCCCCGGCGACGAGGTCATCGTGCCGGCGTGGAGCTGGTTGTCCTGCGTCACCGCCATCGTCCGCATGGGCGCGCGTCCGGTGCTCGCCGAAATCGACGCCAGCCTGAATCTCGATCCGGCGGAAATCGATCGGCTCGCCACCCCGCGCACCCGCGCCGTGCTGGTGGTGCACTATCAGGGCGCCGCCGCCGACATGACGCCCATCGTGCAGGCGGCGCATCGCCATGGCATGTTCGTCATCGAAGACTGCGCCGAGGCGCCCGGCGCCAGCTATCGCGGACGCCGCGTGGGCACGTGGAGCGATGTCGCCATTTTCAGTTTTCAACACAACAAGCCCATGACCGCCGGCGAAGGCGGCATGCTCGTCACGCGCGACGCCCGGCTCTACGAACGCGCCGTGCGCATGCACGATCTCGGTCAGTTTCGCAGCCACCACGAAGGACTCTCCGCTTCGCGCGAACCGGCCTTTTCCGGCGCCCAATACCGCATGTCGGAACTCACCGCCGCCGTCGCCCTCGCCCAGTTTCGCAAGGTCGACGCCATCGCGGCCCATTGCCGCGCCTTGCATCAACACATCCGGGCCGCAGTCGGCAACCCGGCCGATCTCGAATGGCGGCCGGTGGCTGATCCCGCCGGCGACTTCGGCTTCGAACTGTATTTCTATTTGCCCACCCCTGAACGCGCCGCCGCCATTCGCGAACGACTCGCCGCGCAACACATCCCCTGCCAGCAACGCACCGGCACGTATCCGCAATACCACCGGCCGCATCTGCTCACTGGCCGCGCGCATCACCCGGCTTTGTCGCCGTTTCGCGACCTCCGTCCGTGGCCGGCCGAGGGCTACCGCGCCGAGGATTTCCCGCGCACCGAAGACCTCACCCGCCGCTTCGTCGCCATCCCGATCGGCTGGCGCTATCGCCCGGAAGATGCCGCCCACATCGCCGCCGCCATCAGCGATGCCGTTGGAGGTTGAGAATTGTTTGGCCCACGAAACACACGAAAAGAAAACTCACTCAAACCGGGTGACGGTGATTCGATCTCTTTCGTGTATTTCGTGTGTTTTCGTGGGCTCTAAACTTCTGCTTCGCTCGGCGCTTACTACGCCGCGTAGTAGGCGAGCAGTTTTTCGAAGGCCGCCACTACACCGTCGATGTAGCGCTCCGGCAGATCTTCGTGGAGCGTCAGCATGATGCAGCGATCCAGCAACGCTTCCGCCTGCGGAAACCGTTCGCGACTGTAATCCATCGTCGTCAGCCCCGCTTCCCGCAACGGCCAGCGACCGGCAAAAAAGTCGTGATTACGAAACACGTCGTATCCAGGAACCGGTGACGGAATGTAGGCGCCCTGACAGCGCACGCCTTCCGCCTGCAGTGCCCGCACGAATTCATCCCGCGGGATTCGAACCGCCTCCGGTTTCAGCTGCGGCAACAGAAACCAGTAACTCGATTGCGCCCCCGGTAATTCGCGCGGCAATACCAGTCCGTTCAACCGCCCCACGCCCGCTTCGCAGCGCCGGCCCAGTTCGCGCCGGCGCGCCACGATCGCATCATGCCGTTCCAATTGCGCCGCCGCCACCGCCGCCTGTGGTTCGCTGATGCGGTAATTGGGTGAAAGCGTGGGCGGATTTCGCCCGCCGCTCGTGCGATCGTAGTGCTTGTCGCCCCACTTGCTCAGGCCCGCGCCGAGATCATCGCGACCCGTCGCCACGATGCCGCCGTCGCCACAGCTCAGGTGCTTGAATTCATTAAAGGAATAACACGCCAGATCGGCCCGCAGCCCCACCAGCTGCCCGTGCCAGGTCGCGCCCCACGCCTGCGCACAGTCTTCGATGACCGCCAGTCCCTCCCGCTCCGCCAGCGCGCGGATCGCAGCGAGATCACAGGGATTGCCCGCCAGATGCACCGCCATGATCGCCCGCGTCCGCACGGAAATCCGGGCCGCGGCGTCGACCGGATCGATGTTGCCGGTCAATGGATCGACATCCGCGAACACCGGCACGAGTTGCTGATACAGCATGCCGATGACCGAGCCCATGTCGGTGATGGCCGGCACAATCACTTCCGCTCCCGGCGGCAGCCGCAACGCGGCCACCGCGATGTGTGCCGCCGCCGAGCCCGACGAACAGGGCATGCAGTGGGAAAATGGATACAGGCGCTGAAAGTTTTCCAACAACGCCCGCGTCTGCGGTCCGTTCCAGTAAAACAACGATTCCTGTTCGACCATCGCGGTCAGCCGCGCCAACTCCGCCGCGCCCCAACGGCGGCGTGGCGGCAACGGTTCATTACAGACCGGTGCACCACCTTCGACGGCCGGAAGTGAAGCAGCGGATTTCATTGGTCGATCTTCAGGAAGGTTTTGGCGTTGTTTACCGCGACCGCCAACCGGCGCTTCTCCGTCTGTGGCGAGGCGGCGATCTTCGCCACTTGCGCCGCAGTGATGTGCAACGGCGCCAGCGAACCGAACAGTAGGTGTTCGAACGGCACCGTCCGGCCGAGCGTGCCGAGCGTGTCAGTCCATTCCGAGTGACTGAGGTCGGCCCGAAACGGCACGGTCGCTTCCGCCAGCTTTTCCATTTCCCAGCGGCTCAATCCGTGCAACAGCGGCGTCATCGCCGGCACCGCCTTTAGCCAGCGCACGATGTCGACGACCTTGACGGGCTTGATCCGCAGCGCGGGATGTTCGTGACGCTCGTCGACCAGCCGCACCGTCAACACCACCCGCCGACCATGCGCCGTGATCGCCGCCGCGGCTTCCTGCGCCGCCCGCGAGCGCAAACTCCAGCCGCCGTAGGCTGGTGCGAGCCGCACGGCCCGCACTTCTGGCCAGCTTGCAATTTCGTCAAGATCACGCTCCCAGCCTGGTCCGCAGAGATTGAGCACCGGCAAGGCACTCACCCCGCGGGCGCCGCCGATCGCCGCGCGCAACGCACGATTGCCCGGCATCGGATCGACCGGCCAGAGCGCGGAAAAACTCGAAACCAATCCTCCTCCGATGCCGTGCCTGCGCCAGTGCCGCCGCAGCGCCGCAACATCACGCACCGGCAGGTTTTGAAACGGCCATTCGCCGATCCAGGCATTTGTATCGAAAAAGATCATACTAAAATTGCGGCCTGCACTTGAGGACGTGCCTGGGAATGAAGTAGGCGGCGGCTCGCGCCCGCCCTGAACCTCCTGGTCCGTGGTTTAAGATCCAGATCAGAGTTCATGGCAGCAGCCCGACGGCGTTGTCGTGCAGGATGGCGCGCTGCGCCGCACGCGGAATTTCCGAACCGGTGATGCGCGCAATCGCCACCGGCAGATC
>CBINJL010000141.1:0-7145 GCA_966250925.1 uncultured Opitutus sp.
AGCTGCCCTCGGCCACCGCGACCGGCGAGGTGCTCGCCAGTATCGGAAGTTGGGATACGTATCGCATCGGCGCGGGCTGGGGCGGCGCGCTGCCGGTCGGTGGCGACGACCAGCCGCTCGCGGCCCGCATCGATTACAGCCATTACGAAACCGACGGCTACGTGGACCGCAGCGCGGAGCGTTACGACTCCGCCTCCGCCGCCCTCGCCTGGCAGGTCGCACCGGCGTTCAAGCTCACGTTGTCCACCACCTGGCTCGATGACTGGAACGAGAGCTACTACGGCAATCCCGTCATCTACGACGCCGTCATCAACACCACCATTCCCGGCGCCCAACCGGAAGTGCGCAGCTTCAACAGCAACACCGACCGCATGGTCAATGCGCGCATCGATTCCCGCGCCCGCCGCACCAACACCAACATCCTGGACAACTACGCGGCGTCCGAAAACACCTTCACCCGGCTCCGGGCCGAGTGGGAAATTTCGCCCGACATCGAACTGCGCAACGAGACCTACGTCGCCACCCAGCTCATGAAGTGGCGCAACCTGGAAACCAACGTCTGGAACCCCGTCACCGAACTCGTCGACCGGCGTTCGTTCGTTCACATTTACCGCGACGACGTGCTGACCGGCAATCGGCTCGACGCGCTGTTCAAACAAAACCTCGCCGGCCGCGCCAACCGTTTCACCGTCGGCGTTTCCTACGAAAACAACGACCTCATCCGCGGCGGCACGCCCGACGGCTGGACCACCACCGCGTCGAGCGTCGACTTGCTCGATCCGGAGGAAACCTACGGCCCCGGCGATCCCGATCGTTTCCAGAAGAACGCCAACGTCATCATCAAGACGGCCGCGCTCTACGTCGAAGATGCGTTCGACCTCATGCCGGACCTCAAGCTCGTGGGCGGGCTGCGTTACGACGACATCGACCTCACCCGCCACACGTTGCCCACGCCGTCGACCGCCGCCGACACCTACCGCACGAACTATTATCCGCTCACCAGCCGCGGCGGCGTGGTGTGGAGCGTCACCGATCAGCTCAACCTCTACGCCAGTTACAGCCGCGCCGCCGAACCCGTCACGCAGTTGGTGAGTTTCAACGCCTCGCGCCACAACACCTCGCTCATGACCGGCCGCCAATACGAGATCGGCGCCAAGGGCACGCTCCTCGACGGTCGCGCCGACTTCACCCTCGCGTTGTTCGACATCGAAAAGAACGACCTGCTCTCCTCGACGCTCGATCCCGACACCGGCGAACGCATCAGCCAGCAGATCGGCGCGCAAAACTCCCGCGGCGCCGAACTCGCCGTCGCGCTTTCGCCCGGCGAAGGCTGGCGCATCGAGGCCAACGCCGCCTACACCGATGCGTGGTATGGCGACTACGCCCAGAACCTCGGCAGCGGCATAATCGATCGCACCGGCAACACCCCGACCAACATCCCCGAATGGGTCGCCGCTCTCTTCGTCTCGAAGCGTTTCGACAACGGTCTCACCCTCAGCGGCGGCCCGCGCTACGTCGGTGATCGTTTCGGCAATATCCACAACACGGTGATCGCCGACGCCTACGTCACCCTCGACCTCGCCGCCAGTTACACCTGGCGCGAAGCGACCTTCACCCTCCGCGGCCGCAACCTGTTGGACGAAGACTACGAGGCTGTCGCCGAAACCACTATGCGCCGCCTCGGCGACCCGCTGTCCGTCGAATTCTCGACGCAGGTGAAGTTCTGAAGCCCCAATTCTTTCTCTTTATTCTTTATCTTAATCTTTCTCCCTGCCCGTCGACGCAGTTTAACCGCAGAGGTCGCAGAGACCACAGAGTGAGATGCCGCCAAACCCACCTTGCCCCGAGGTTCACACACGGGGTGAGCTCCCGTGGAGTTGTTGCCATTTCGTTAATGCCTTTCTTTGCGCTCTCTGCGTTAAATATAACTGCGGAATATAGAATAAAGAGAAAGGCGATTTCCTTCTCCGTCATGAAATCCTGGATACGCCGCCTCCTCGCCGGGCTCACCCTCGCCGCCGCCGCGTCCCTCGCGTTCGCGGCCCCTGTTCTCGAATCCATTCCCGGCGCGCCCGGGCTCGACACCGGCGAATCCAGCCTTTTCCGCGATGCCACGGGCACGCTTCACCTCACTTGGAACGGCCCTGGCAACGCGCCGGAGGAACGCGCGCTCTGGCACGCCACCCTCGCCGCCACTGCCACCGCCTGGTCCGCGCCGCGCGTCATCGTCTCGACGCCGCTGCTGATGGAAAACTGGGCCGATTTCGCGACGCTCACGGTCGGGACCGACGGCACGCTTTGGGCGCAGTGGTTTCAATCCCGCGGCGCCGATCTGCGCGGCTACGACGGCTGGTTTGCCCGCTCCACCGACGGCGGCGAAACGTGGTCGGAATCGCAGCGCCTCGGCCACGAATTTGTCGCCCTCGCTCCGTTGTCCGCCGGCCGGGTCATGGCCGTCTGGCTCGAAAGCGCCCGCCCGCCTAGGTCGCCCGGCGCTCCACCGCCCGCCAAAGATCCGCACGCCCCCTACGCCTCGTCGATGAAGCTGCTCGGTCGCCTGCTCGCACCCGATGGCTCCACCGTGTGCGACTGGACGATTGATCCCGATGTCTGCACGTGTTGCCAAAACACCCTCGCCGTCCTGCCCGGTGATCGCCTGCTCGTCGGCTATCGCGGCCACACCGCTGACGACGTGCGGGACAACTGCATCGCACTTTTCGACGGCGCAAACTGGTCGGCCGGACAACCGATTCATCCCGACGGCTGGGTCATCGGCGGTTGCCCGGTCAACGGCCCCGCCGCCGACGCCAGCGGCGAGACGGTTGCCATCGCCTGGTTCACCGCCGCTCACGGCATCCCGCGGGTGCAGGCCAAGCTTTCCCGCGACGGCGGCGCCACCTTTGGCGCGGCGTTGCCGATCGATCTGGGTCGCCCCATCGGCCGGCTCGATCTGGTCAGCCTGCCCGACGGCTCGGCCGTGATTTCCTGGCTCGAAGCCGCGACCGCTGAGAACGAAGCCGGACTCTACGTGCGCCGCATTTATCCCGACGGCACCGCGTCCGCCGCGCTCAATCTGGGCGCCACCAGCGCGGCCCGTGCCAGTGGTTTCGCCCGCATGGCCGTGCGCGATCCGGCGCGGGCGCTGATTGCCATCAGCTACACCGACGTCGATCCTACGATCGTCGACGCCGACGGCACCCCCACCACCCGGATTCGCACGGCCCAGTTTTCCGCCGCCCAACTTTCGCCCGCCCGGGAAGACACGTTACAATCCGTCAACCGCCCGGCTTCGCCCTCGCCAGTTTCGGATCACGCCAGCCACGCTCACCATTAACCTATGACCCTGCGTTTCCTTCGCGTCCTCTCCGTCCTCGCCGCCATCTCCACCGCCAGCGCCCACGAGTGCTGGCTGGTGCCCGACGACTTCACTCTCGCCAAAGGCGATTCCGCCGTGCTGCGCCTCAAGGTCGGTATGAATCTCGCAGGCGAACCGCGCACGTTCACCCCGGAACGCGTCACCCGGCTGCGGCATCACAACGCCGCCGGCGTCATCGATCTCACCCGCGGCGCCACCGCGGAGGAAACCTGGCCGGTGCCGCTCTTCACCGCCGGCACTCATGTCTTCGCCTTCTACAGTCAACCGAGCCTCATCACGATCGAAGCGGCGAAGTTCAACGCCTACCTCACGGAAGAAGGCCTCGACACCATCCTCGCCGCCCGCGCCGCCGCCGGCACCACGGATCAGCCGGGCCGCGAACGTTATCTGCGTTGCAACAAAACCCTCGTCCACGTCGGCGACGCCACCGACAACGCCTGGAACGTATCCACGGAACAACGACTGGAAATCACCCCGCTGTCCGATCCCGCCACGCTCACGGCCGGCGCGGATTTCAGCATCCGACTGCGCTTCGACGGCGAACCGGTGGCAGGCGCGCTCGTCCGCGCCTGGCACCGCGACGACGCCGGTGAACTCACTTTGTTGCCGGCGCGCACCGACGCGAAAGGGTTCGCCCGCTTCACCCTGCCGGCCGCCGGCATGTGGATGGTCAGCGTCGTCCACATGATCGCGCTCACCGGCGACGCCGAGGCCGATTGGGAAAGCTACTGGGGCAACTTCACATTCGCCCTGCCCTCCGCCGACGTGCCAAACTGATTTTCACATCATTCTCCTGCTGCTCTCATGAAAACCCGCTTCCGCCTTCGCTCCCTGCTCATCGCGACGTCACTGTTGCTCGGCAACGTCATCTTGGCCGCCGATCCCGCCTGCACCTGCTGTGAAGGCGACTGCCAGTGCGGCGAGAACTGCGCCTGCGCGACGGAGGGCGAGAAAACCGAGGCGCCGGCCGACGCCGGTCATCCCTTGCGCGGCGTGGTCGTAACCGTGCTCGCCGAGCGTCAGGCCCTGCTGGTCAAACACGAGGAAATCCCCGGCGTCATGAAGGCCATGACCATGATGCTGCGAGTCGCCCCCGCCGTGCTGCAGCAGGTCAAAACCGGCGATCCGATCACGGCCACCCTGCACCGCAGTGAAGATGGCGTCTGGTATCTCGATGGCGTGAAAGTCACAGCCGAAAACAACTGAACGCGTTGAGGTGTTTCCACGGCTGCGAACTGGCCAAGGAATGCCGATTTCTACACCAAGACCGCAAAGAACGCGGAGAACTGCATTGGAGCTGTTTCATAGCCTTCGCGGCCTTCGTGTTCTTCGTGTTAAAATCAGCGTTTCGGCATGATCGTTATGATTCGTTTTCTCAGTATCCTTGTAGGCCTGGCCGTTTCGCTCGCCGCGCAGTCGGTGCGCTTTGAACCGCTGCCGCTGCCCGTCGCCGCCGGCGCCACCACGCCCGCCTTCGCCAGCGCACATGACGCCTCGCTTTACGTGTCGTGGATTGAGCCCAACGTCGGCGGCAACGCACACACGCTGCGCATCGCCCACTTTGATCGCGAGTCCGACACCTGGCGCGAGCCCCGCACCGTCGCCGCCGGCGCCGATTGGTTCATCAATGGCGCCGACACCCCCACCATCGCGGCCGGACTGCGGGGCAAGGTCGCCGCGGTGTGGTATGTGCAGGCCGATCACGCCAGCGGCCACGGTTACCATGCGGTTTATGCCACTTCCGAAGACTACGGCGTGAACTGGTCCGTCCCCCAGCCGCTGACGACCGAAAGCCACGCCACCGAATTCGTCTCAATCGCGCCGCTGCTCAACGGGTCCTGGCTCGCGGTCTGGCTCGACGGCCGCGCCCGCGCCGACGGCGGCGCCATGCAGCTCCGCAGTCGCATCCTCGGTAACGAAGAACCGGATACATTGGTCGACGACCGCGTCTGCGATTGCTGCAACCTGGCCACGCTGGTCCTGCCCAACGGCGCCGTGCTGCGTGCCTACCGCGACCGCAGCGAAGACGAGGTGCGTGACATCGCCCTGCAACGCTACCGCCGCGGCGTTTGGGAATCTGCCCCCGCGCCGGCTGGCGACGACTGGAAGATCACCGGCTGTCCCGTCAACGACCCGCAGCTCGCCCGCCGCGGCGCCCATGTGGCGTTGTCGTGGTTCACCGCCGCCGGCGATTTCCCGCGGGTGATGACCGCGCGGTCCAACGACATTGGCCAGAGTTGGAACCTCTCCGGCGAGATCACCGCCACGGAGGACCATCCTGTCGGTCGCACCGATATCGCCGTGACCCGCGACGGCAGTCAGTGGATTTCCTGGGTCGCGGCCGATGGCGCGACGATGCTGCGCCGCGTCGCCGCCGACAACACCATGCCCGACGCGGCCCGGCTGGCGTTGCCCGCTGGAGCCAAACCCGGACCGCACGCGCGCCCGCGGCTGACTCTGCTCGACAACCGCAGCGATCAACCGGCGCGCCTGCTCATCGCCCGTTCCGAAGGCGACCGCGTTGCCACCACCATCGCGGTGTTGCCGTTGGAGGAAGGCGCCGTGGTGGACGACTGCGGTTGTGGTCCGGGTGAAGACGCCAACCGCGGACATGTCGTAAAAGGTGTGATCGAAAAGATTCTGCCCGACCGCCAGGCCCTCGTCGTGACCCACGAGGAAGTCCCCGGTGTGATGAAGGCCATGACGATGCAGTTTCAGGTCGACCCGCGCGTCATCCCGATGGTCGCGGAAGGCCAGCAAGTTCTCGCCCGCATGGAACGCCGGGATGACGGCAAGTGGTGGCTGTTCAACATCCGCCTGCTGAAGACCGCCGAATGAGCGGAAGGGAAAGCGTCGTATCGCCGCAAGTGAAACACCCTCGCGTAGCCCGCGGGCCGTCCGCGCGCTGAAGCTTCATCCTCCCACGACCAGCGCAAACGAGCTCGCGGCCTACCGAAGTTTTTTCGCCGGGACCTGACTTGCACTTCAACGTCCTCCTTCAACTGCGCGGGTCCGCCGCGCACTTGGCACGTTCGTTGCAGCAGACTTGACGCGTTTGCTACCGTGCATCGCGTAGAGATCTCCCATTGTCGCCTTGTCCATGTTTTCCGCCACGCTTCATCGCCAGCCCTCCTTCCGCCAACGCGTGTTGGCCGGGCTGCTGGCGTTGACCGTGCTGGCACTGGGATTCTTCGCGATGGCGCCGTCGCTGCACGATGCGCTGCACCATGATGACCACGGACATGCCACCGACCATTATTGCGCGGTGGACATGTTTGCCGCCGGTGTGGCTTTGACCGCAGTCGTCGCGTTTTTCGCTCCAGTCGCCTTGCTGGCGTTGGGGTCGATAACGCCAGTCACTCGGATAACGCTTCCCCTCCCCAGTTGGAGCCGCCCGCCGGGACGCGGGCCTCCAACGGCTTAAACACAGCTCTGTCGTTTCGTTCCGCGCATAGGCGCGGACACGTGTGTTTCCGCAATCCGCAGCGCTGAGGCGTCTCTTGATGAGATGCACGCTGCACCCAATTCCGTCCCAACATGTTCCCTTTCATCCGTATTCTGGCGGCATGCAGTCTCTGCAGCACCGCTTTGGCTCAATCGTCGGTCGAGCTTCCTAGACCGCCCGGCAACGACGAACAGCCGCTTCACCTCGACGACTTTGTCGTCTCGACCCACCCCTATGGCCGCAGTCGCACCGAAATCGCCCAGCCGACTTCGGTCGTCACCGGCGCAACCCTCGATCGCAATCAAAGCACATCCCTTGGCGAAG
>CBINJL010000142.1:0-7136 GCA_966250925.1 uncultured Opitutus sp.
TGGGGGCGGAGACGTACGTCAGCGGGCCCTGCATGAGCTCGAAGCGCTGCAGCGTGAGCGTGCGGTCGTTCACCATGCGGCGCGGCACGACCGAGATTTCGCGGGAGGATTATTATCGCGTGATCGACTTGAAGACCGCCGAACTTTTTCGGGTGTCGTGTCATCTGGGCAGCCGACTTGGCGGCTACGATGCTGCCTTTGTGGATGCGGCGACGATCTTCGGGCGGCAGCTCGGCATCGCGTATCAGATCTATGATGACCTGGCGGATTTCTTCGGCCGGGAAGACAAGATCGGGAAAACGCTCGGCACGGATTTGGTGAGCGGAAAACTCACTCTGCCGCTGCTGGAACTGACCGACGCCCTGCCTGAATCGGAACGTGGTGCGTTGCTGGCGGAGATCACCGGTCGGGCAAAGCCCGACATGGCGCTGCGCCTGCGACAGATGCGGGAGCTGGCGATTTTTGATCGGGTCGAGGCGGCGTTGGAGGCGCAGGTGCGCAGCGGCGAAACCGCCCTGGCGGCGCATGCGGGCAAGCCGGCAGTGCCGCGTTTGCTTACGCTGGTGCAGGTCCTGCGGGCGCAGGTGGAGTTGCTGCGGCCTAAGGACGGGTGAACGGTGCGGGGATTGGCGATGTCAAAGACGTCACATCCCCGATTTGCGTGCCGGGCTGTTCCGGGAACGAGAACGAGTAAGAGAACGAGAACGAACCCGGTGAGAAGCGTTCGTCTGTGTTCTTGAGTTTCAGCTGTGCTGCAGCACCCAGTTCAGGTCGCTCAGCACGGCGCCGGTGCCGTTGGCCACGGCGGAAAGGGGATCGTCGGCGATGGTGACGGGCAGGCCGGTCTTTTCGCTGAGGAGGCGATCGATGCCGCGGATGAGCGCGCCGCCGCCGGCCATGACAAAACCACGGTCAACGAGGTCG
This sequence comes from uncultured Opitutus sp., assembly GCA_966250925.1. Lineage (GTDB taxonomy): Bacteria > Verrucomicrobiota > Verrucomicrobiia > Opitutales > Opitutaceae > Actomonas. Next base: position 925 of record CBINJL010000142.1, read on the forward strand.
GCGGAAAGTTCGGGCGGGCAACGTTCGAGCGTGGAGCGCACGGCGTCGACGATCGCGGCCATGGTATCGCTCAGTGCCTCGCGGATTTCCTGCGAAGTAATGTGGATGGTCTTGGGCAGACCGGCGACGGAATCGCGGCCCTTGACCTCCATAGTCAGTTCTTCGTCGAGCGGGTAGGCGGAACCGAGGCGCAGTTTGATTTCCTCCGCGGTGCGTTCACCGATGAGGAGATTGTAGGCCCGCTTCATGTAATTGATGATGGCGGCGTCGATCTCGTCGCCGGCGACGCGGATAGATTTGGAGAAGACGATGCCGGAAAGGGAAATGATGGCGATCTCGGTGGTGCCGCCGCCGATGTCGACGATCATGTTGGCGGCCGGTTCGTCGATCGGAAGTCCGACGCCGATGGCGGCGGCCATCGGCTCAGGAATGGTGATCACATCGCGGGCGCCGGCATGCATGGCGGAGTCTTTGACGGCGCGTTTTTCGACTTCGGTGATGCCGGAAGGAATGGCGATGACGACGCGCGGACTGACGCGGAAGCTGTTGCTGTTCACCTTCTTGATGAAGTAGCGCAGCATCGCCTCGGTGACGTCGAAGTCGGCGATGACGCCGTCTTTCATCGGGCGGATGGCGGTGATGTTGCCCGGGGTGCGGCCGAGCATGCGTTTGGCTTCCGCACCGACCGCCCGGACTTTGCGTGAGGTGGCGTCGAGGGCGACGACGGACGGTTCGCGCAGCACGATGCCGCGATCCTTGAGGTAGACCAAGGTGTTCGCTGTGCCGAGGTCGATGCCGATGTCGTTGGAGAAGTGGGAAAGGAGCTTCATGCCAGGGTCCGACGCGTGTCCGCCGCCGGAAAGCAATCGGTGGCGACGAAAGGTGTCAAAGTGTAAAACCGCTTATACGGAGAGCGTTGCGAGCACAAAATGCGCGAGACGGGTGGGAAAGTTCACAAAAAACGCGCCGTCGGGCAGGGACGGCGCGTGGAAAGTCGTAGGGAAGCGCGTTGAGCGGGCGCTCAGTTGTTGCCGGGCGGGGCGGTTTCGCGGCGCTTCGAGGCCTCGGACTTGGGGGCGTCGTCCGGGCTGTTGATTTCCTTTTCCACTTCGTGGGACGCCTTCTGGAATTCGTTCTTGGCCTTGCCGAGACCGCGGGCGAGTTCGGGCAGCTTCTTGGCGCCGAAGAGGAGCAGGACGATGAAGAGGAGAACGAGGATTTCGGTCGTGCCCAGCGGGCCGATGGCGAAGAGGGCGGGAAAGTTCATGGCGAGGGACGGGTTTGGCTCCGGACGGAGAAAACGGACGTGAGCGGAAACGGAAAGGGCCGATCAGTGGGATCGCCCGAAGTTTTGCACGGTGCCGGGCTTCACGGCCAGTTTCATCAGATTCTGGGCGTTGTCCAATTGTTCGGCGTCGAAGAAGCCGTGGAGCTGGCGGATGCGGGTCGGGTGGCGCATCTTGCGCAGGGCCTTGGCTTCGATCTGGCGGATGCGTTCGCGGGTGACCTTGAACTGCTTGCCGACTTCTTCGAGGGTGCGGCTGTAGCCGTCGACGAGGCCGAAACGCAGCGAAAGCACGCGGCGTTCGCGCTCGGTGAGTGAGTCGAGCACGTCGATGATCTTTTCGCGTAGAAGCGAATAGGCCGTCATGTCGTAGGGATTCTCGGCGGACTTGTCCTCGATGAAATCGCCGAAGGACGTGTCGTCGCCGTCGCCGACCGGGCTTTGCAGCGAGATGGGCTGCTGGGCCATCTTCATGATCTGCTGCACGCGCTCGACGGGCAGGTTCATCTCGTCGGCCACCTCCTCGGGGCTGGGCTCGTGGCCGAATTCCTGGAGGAGCTGCTTCTGGACCTGCATCACCTTGTTGAGCGTCTCGATCATGTGGACCGGGATGCGGATGGTGCGGGCCTGATCGGCGATGGAGCGGGTGATGGCCTGGCGAATCCACCACGTGGCGTAGGTGGAGAACTTGTAGCCGCGGCGGTATTCGAATTTCTCGACCGCCTTCATCAGGCCCATGTTGCCCTCCTGGATGAGGTCGAGGAAGGAGAGGCCGCGGTTGGTGTATTTCTTGGCGATGGAGATCACCAGGCGAAGATTGGCTTCGACCATCTCGGTCTTGGCTTTGTGCGCCTCACGCACGTGCACCTGGGTCTGTTCGACGATCTTGAGGAATTCTTCCGGAGAGACGCGCAACTCGGCTTCGAGTTCGGTGAGGCGAGCCTTGATCTTCTTGGGATCGATGGCGGTATCGCGCTTGGTCTTGGGCTTCTTGGCGCGCTCGATCTTGTCGAAGGACTGCTCGATTTCCGTGATGATCGGGCGTTTGTTTTCGAGCCACTCCTCGTAAACCTTCAGCTTGAAGAAGAACTTGGAGAAATTGCCGCGGAGGGTGGTCTCGCGCTTCTTGTGCTTGATCGCGACTTTCTTGCGGTCGGCCTCGTTCTTGGCCTTCTGCAACTCGTCCCAGGACTGGGCCACCATCTGCTCGCTGCGCAGCGTGGTTTCGACGAGTTTGGGAAGGGCTTTGAAGTAGGCGTCGCGGCTCTCGATTTTCTTGTCGATGACGATGCGGTCGAAACGTTCCTCGCGGGTGAGGAGCTTGTTGCCGAGATCACCGATGTAGGCGCCGACGATGCTGGCTTGGAAGAGCGCTTCCTGGGCCTTGAGCTCGGCCGTTTCGATGCGCATCGAAATTTCGACCTCCTGTTCGCGAGTCAGCAGCGGGACTTGGCCCATCTGCTTGAGATACATGCGAACCGGATCGTCCAGGATGTCGTTTTGCGACGTGCGGGTGGCCTCCTCCTCGGCCTCCTCCATGCGCTGCTTGTAGTCCTCGACCTGATCCGGCTCGAGGATCTCGATTTCGAGGTTTTGCAGGATGGAGATGATGTTGTCGAACTCGTCCTGGTTTTCGACCGACTCCGGCAGCGCTTCGTTGATGTCGTCCCACGTCAGGTAGCCCTGCTCCTTGGACAGACGGATCAGGAGGCGGATGCGTTCGTTGACGCCGCTGGAGGCGGCATCGACGGCGCCCGAGGTTTTGCCCTGAGTCTCGCTGATGGCGGACTCGACGGCCTCGGATTGGGAAGAGTTGGCAGACTTGGCTTTACGCGGCATGGAGGAAAACGAGACTAGACAGCCGGCGCCAACCGGAGCGGTTGGCGAAGCTGTCCTTGCAGTTCACGACGTTCTTTGAGCAGAGAAAGTGCGTCATGATGACTGTCCGTCCCGGGTTGGGACAAAGCAAGTTCTATTTGCCGCAAGCGCAACCGGAAGGCGCGTTCTCTGAGCTTTTGCAGGCCCTCTTCGGCGGCCTTGGCGGGGTCATCAATGGCGGGGGCGTCGAACAGCAGGGAAGCGACGAGGGTTTTCTCGGCTTCGGTTTCGAGCAGGTCGGTGTCGCTGAGGTGTTGCGCGCCCGGCCAGGCGTCGTGTTCGAACTCGGCCAGGAAACGATTCAGCAGCGTGCCGGCGGGGCGGGTGGCGTCGATCCAATCGTGGGGCAGGGTGTGGCTGAGCGGTTTGCCCAAATCCTCGTAGTGAAGAATCAGCAGGAGGAGATGTTCTTCCGGGGGAATGGTTTGCGGGTCGCGACGCGGGCGGGAAGTCGCGGTGGAGGCGGGGTCTTCGGCGGGGCGGGGGGCGTGACGGCTGCCGCGCTGACGGTGGCGTTCGAAGTCGGCGTCGAGGGCGGCCTGGGGCAGGCCGAGGTGGCGACCGGCTTCGTGGAGAAATTCGGTGCGAGCGACTTCCGATTCGGCGGCGAGCACGATGTCGAAGAGCGCCGGCATGGCGGCGGCCTTGCGTTCGGCGGCGGCGGCGCGGCCTTCGGGCAACAGGGCGCGGGCGGCGAAGGCCATGGCCGATTCGGCGTCGGTGCGCACGGTTTCATAGGCCTCCAGCCCGCGTTCGAGAAAGAGGAGGTCGGGGTCGAGTTTTTCGGCCCCGCGCAGGGTCAGGAAGCGCACTTCGAGGCCGGCTTTGAGCGCCAAAGGCAGGAACCGCAGGGCCGCTTTTTGCCCGGCGCTGTCGCTGTCGAAGAAGCACTCGACCTGATGGTGGTAGCGTCGCAGCAGGCCGAGTTGGGTTTCGGTGATGGCGGTGCCCTGGGGGGCGATGGCGGTTTTGAGGCCGACACTCCAACAGCGCAGCGAGTCGAGCTGACCCTCGACCATGACAAAGGGGTGGCCTTCGCCGGCATGGGTGCGGGCCCGGTCGAGGTTGAAGAGGAGATTGCCCTTGGTGAAGATGGGGGTTTCGGGGGAGTTGACGTATTTGGCGTCCTTCGCCGGATCGTTGTCGGGGGTGAGCTCGGTCTGACGGGCAGTGAAGGCCACCACGCGGCCCTGATGATCGCGGATAGGGATCATGAGCCGGCCGCGGAAGCGCGGACGCAGCGTGCGCAGCGATACGGCGGCATCGTCGTAAATGAAGAACAGTCCGCATTGGCGCAGTGCGTCCTCCGAAAACCCTTTTTTCAGCAGGACGGCGCCGAGATCGCTGCCGTGGGCGTCGGCGGCGCCGATCTTGAAGTCGTCGGCCAGTTCCGAACTGAAGCGGCGTTGGTTCTTCCAGTAGGCGCGCATCCATTCGCCGGTGGCGTCGTCGGCCTGGAAGGCGCGATGGAAGTGATGCGTCGCGAGGTCATGCAGCTCGAACAATTCCTGGCGCAGTGAACGTTCCTCGCGCGACGGGCCGGCGCCTTCCTCGTATTCGATCGGCACGTTGAAGCGTTGCCCGAGCGCTTCGATGGCCTCGACGAAGTTGAGACCCTCGGTCTCGCGCACAAATGTGATCAGGTCGCCGGACTTGCCGCAGCCGAAACACTTGTAGACGCCCATGTCAGGGTTCACGTGAAACGAAGGCGACTTTTCCTGATGGAACGGACACAGCCCCTTGAAGCGCGAACCGGCCTTTTTGAGCGTCACGCTGCGCGAGATCACATCGACGATGTTCACCCGGGTGCGCAGGTCGCGGACGCAGGTCGGTTTGACAAGAGGCATGGCAGCAGCGGAGCGGTTGAGCCGGGGGTTGGACATTTGCTCCGGCTTATGCTCTGTCAAGGTCTCCTCCGATTCCCGGAAACAATCCCGCAGCCCCGTGCGTCTAACCGATTTCCTGATGTCCCGCCTCGTTGTCTTTGTAACTCTTTCGATCGTCGCCGCCTTTGGTCCGTCGGCCGCGGTCCGCGCCCAGGCGCCGGCGACGGCGGAACCGGAGCCGATGCAATTGCCTGGCACGGTCTGGGAGGCGCGGCTGGAAGGGTTTTCGCTCGCCGATTACACGCCGGAAGTTGAGGCGCTGCTGCAAAAATTCGAAGCCGCGGTCGGTCATCGTCTGGTGCCGGGTGAAAAGGGCAAGGTGGGCCTGAAAATCTACGCCGATTCGGGGCCCGGTCTCGCCACTCCGGTGCCTTTGGTGCAGGCGGTGTGCGAGGCGCTCATGCGCCGCGGTTACAAGCGTGAGGACATCTTCCTGGTCGGTCTCAATCCTTTGCGGCTGCGTTTCACCGGGTATCTCCCGTCGCTTATCACTGGCGAGACGCCCTTTGCGGGTCATCCGATCTACGTGCTCGAATCCGGCCGGTTTTACGATCCGGAGTGGTTTTATGACAGCCCGCTGCCATCGCGTTTCGATCCGGTGTTTCTCGCCCAACATTCGAGTGGCGACCAGGCCCAGGACCGCTTGGAGGAAAATCGCCGCAGCTTTCTCGCCACACCACTGTTCCTGAACGCCGATTTCTGGATCAATCTGCCCGTTTACACCGATCATCCCACGCTCGGAATCAACGGGGCACTGGTGAATGCGACGTTGTGGAACGCGTCCAATACCGCCCGCTTTTTCAACAGTCCGGCCAACGCGCCCGCCGCGGTGGCGGAGATGAGCGCCATTCCCGAGTTGCGCCAGACCTGGCTCTTCACCATCGCGAGCCTGCAGCAATACCAGTATGTCGGCGGGCCGGCGTTTAATTCGCTCTACACGGTTTCCGATCGTGAAGTCTGGCTCAGCGCCGATCCGGTGGCGCTCGACACGCTCATGCTCGAGCGGATCAACGAGCACCGCAAACGCGCCGGCTTTCCGGTGGTCAACGAGGAGATTCGCACGCTGGAGTTTGCAGAGGTGCTGGAGGTCGGCAGTTCGTCCAATCTGACCGAGCGCATCGTGTCGGTCGTGGTGGCCCTCGTGCTCACCAGCGCCGCCTGGT
>CBINJL010000143.1:0-7110 GCA_966250925.1 uncultured Opitutus sp.
CCCTCACCGCCGATCCCGAAGGCCACGCCCTGCCCTTCACCGACATCGATCCCCCGACCCTCGAAATGCAGCTCGCGGTCAACGACGGCCCGCTGGTCGGCAAGGACGGCAAATTCGTCACGTCGCGCCAGCTCCGCGAGCGCCTCTACCGCGAGGTGAAGACCAACATTTCCATTTCGGTTGAGGACTCCACCACCTCCGGCGGCGCCTTCAACGTCAAGGCCCGCGGCGCCATGCAGATCGCCGTGCTCGTCGAGACCATGCGCCGCGAGGGTTACGAGCTCCTCGTCTCCCGCCCGAGCGTGATCACCAAGACCGACGACTCCGGCGCCGTGCTCGAACCTTACGAGACGGTCTGGATCGAAGTGCCCGACGACTGCGTGGGCGCGATCATGCAGAATCTCGCCAACCGCAAGGGCCAGCTCACCAACATGGAGAAGCTCAACGCCACCACCATGATCGAAGCCACCATCACCACGCGTGGCCTCATCGGCATGGAGGTCGACCTGGTCAACGCCACCAGTGGCCACGGCGTCATGTCCCACTTGTTCAAGGAATACGGTCCGTGGGCCGGCGAGATCAACACGCGCATCACCGGCACGCTCGTCGCCACCGAAGCGGGTGTCACCACCGCCTACGCGCTGGAAAGCATCCAGGAACGCGGCAAACTCTTCGTCGGCGCCGGCGAGGAAGTCTACGAAGGCCTGATCGTCGGTGAGAATCCGCGCGACGAGGACATTCCGGTCAACGCGGTGAAGGCCAAGCAGCTCACCAACTTCCGCTCCCAGGGTGAAGGCAAGGGCATCCAGCTCACGCCCGCGATCAAGATGTCGCTCGAACGCAGCATCGAATACATCTCCAACGACGAATACGTCGAGGTGACGCCCCACTTCCTGCGCCTGCGCAAGAAGATCCTCAACAGCAACGAGCGCCGCAAGGCCGAGCGCGCCGCCAAGTCGGGAGCCTGAGTCCACCGCGACCCACCGCCAGTTCGCTGGCTTCAACTTTCGTATTTTTCAGCGCGATCCGTTTTTCGGGTCGCGCTTTTTATTTGCCCCAGCGGAAGCGGGTCCGGCCAACGCCACCTTCTTGAAAATCGGTTTCACATATCCGACTGCCTCACTCAGCCTCTCGCCCGCTCCATGGGTCTCGAAACCGTCATCTATCTCACCAATATCATCATCTGCGCCATCATCGCCGTCCTGATGACCGACGCATGGAAACGCGGCGAACAGCGAGGTTCGCTGCTGTATTGGATGATCGCCGCCTGGGTCATGCTGCTGGCCGATGTGCTCTTCGCCGCCCGCCCCTGGTTGCCGCTCGCGATTGACCGCATTGTGCCCACGCTGCTGGTGACTTTTGGTCAAACCGTGCTGTTGCTCGGCGCCCGTCTCAACGCCGGCCTGCGCATGCCGCGACGCGCGGCGTTTGCCGTCGTGCTCGCCCACGCCGTGCTGTTGGTCGGCTTCTACCTCTTCGATCCCGAATCCCTCTGGCGCCGCATCTCCAACAGCGTCATCTGGGCTTCGCTGGCGTGGTTTTCCTTCCTCGCGCTGCGTCATTCCGCGACGCCGTTTCGCCAGCCCTTCACCGCTCCGGCCAACGTCTTCGCCGCGCACGCCGTGTTTCACCTTTTCCGTCTCGGCTTCTCGATTCTACCCGCGGCGACCACCGCCGGCGTGATGACGACCTTCGTCAACATCATCGGCGATCTCGAGGTCAGCTTCTTTATGGTCGCGCTCTTCGTGGGCCTGCTCATCGCCCACCTCAAGGAACGCAACGCCCAGCTCAGCTCGGCCCTCGCCGAAGTGAAGACCTTGTCCGGCCTGCTTCCCATCTGCGCCTGGTGCAAAAAAGTGCGCGACGACGACGGTTACTGGCAACAGGTCGACACCTATTTCCGCTCCCACAGCGACATCCGCTTCAGCCACGGCATGTGCACCGACTGCGCCGACACGTTTGGCCGCGACGGCGAGATCGTGCCGCGTTGATCGTCATTCCCATTCGCGCAGCCGTCCCCTCCGCGTCGACACGTGGATCACCAGCTCACCCGGTCGCATTCCATGGAAAAGACCGCGGTCACAAATCCATCCGTCTCCACCGGCCCCACCCGCAGCGTGCCGAACAAAAACAGCGGGCTGTCCATTAACGACTGCGTGGTGCCCGTTTTCATTTTTACGGCGATGATCTCCGGTAACTTCGGTTCCGAACCATAACAACACGACGTGGTGTTGGCCATGCCGAGAAACTCCACCACTCCGTCCTTTTCGTAACGCAGCGGCAGCATGTAGGCGGAGATCATGATGCGCTTGCCATCGAGCGCCTTGACCTCGGGCGGGATTTTCGACGCCGCATACTCGGCCTCGGTCCGGTCGCCGATCGCATCGAGATCGTTCAGATCGAGTTGAAAGTTGCTCAGCACATTGAAGCTCACCGCCGTGTAGTCGCGGATCGAAAACGATTCCTCCGCCCCCGCCCGCGACGCCAACGTCAACGCCGCCAAGATCCCGCAGGCAAACCACACGGCCGCCGGCCACTTCGCGCGCCCTAGTTTTGTCATGTGTTCCACGCTTGGTCGGCCCGACTGCGTGTCAACGCCCCGCGGCCCACCCGCCGTCCCGCAATTTAGATCAATTGATATAGTCGCGCCGCTTGCGCGCCTCCACACGCAAACGACGCTTCGCCGGCCGGAGCATCTGCCCGACCGATTGCATCCGAAACTTGCGCGACCGCCCGCGTCGCCTTTCCGTCCCAGTCACCGCACCGATCGCCCGTGTCCTTGCTGCGCATTTCCGAACTCGTCAAAACCTACCCTGATCGCAACGGCGGTCGGCAGCCCGTGGTGGCCGTGCCCGAATTCACGCTCGATGCCGGCCGGCAAATCGCCCTGCGCGGCCGCAGTGGCACCGGCAAGACCACCTTTCTCAATCTCATTGCCGGCATCCTCGAACCCGACTCCGGCAGCGTTTCAGTCAGCGACACCACTATCTCCGCGCTCTCCGAAGCGCGTCGCGACCGCTGGCGGGCCGAAAATCTCGGCTACATTTTCCAGACCTTTAATCTGCTGCAGGGCTGCACTGCCTTGGAAAACGTGCTTCTCGGCACCGCCTTCGGCCCCCGCGGCGCCGACCGTCGCCTCGCCGCCGAGATGCTCGACCGGGTGGGCCTGGCCGATCGCGCCTACCACCGCCCGCGCCAATTGTCCACCGGTCAGCAGCAACGCGTCGCCATCGCCCGCGCCCTGGCCAAACACCCGCGTCTCGTCCTCGCCGACGAACCCACCGGCAATCTCGATCCGGCCAACGCCGCCGCCGCCCTGCGGCTCATCCGCGAGGTCTGCACCGAACACGGCAGCGCGCTGCTGCTGGTCAGCCATGACGAGGCCGTGCTGGCTCAGTTTCCCTCCGTCATCACCTTCACCGCGCTCAATCAGGCCGCGCCTCAGGAGAACATTTAAGTGCTGCTGTTCATCGTCCGGCGCAGCCTGCGCCAATACCTGCTCGCCACCATCGTCACTTCCGCCGCCATCGCTCTGGCCGGCGGACTGCTCATTTCCATCTGGACGATCAAGGCGCAGAGCCAGACCACGTTCACCCAGGTCAACTCCGGCTTCGACGCCGTGCTCGGCGCCCGCGGTTCGAAACTGCAGCTCGTGCTCAACGCCATCTTCCACCTCGAAGCCTCGCCGGGCAACGTGACCGCCGAGGACTACGCCCAGATCAAGCGTCACCGCCTGGTCAAGCAGGCGATTCCCATCGCCATGGGCGACAACCTCGAAGGCGTGCGACTCGTCGGCACCGACGCCGCGTTGTTCTCAGAAATTGAATACACGCCCGGCCGCACCTACCAGTTTGCCGCCGGCAAGGTTTGGCGCGACGACCACGCCCACGAAGCCGTGGTCGGCAGTTTCGCCGCCCGTCGGCTCGGCCTGCGCGTCGGCGATCATTTTCACCCTTCGCACGGCCTCGCCGAACACGGTGACCATGAGCACGAAGAGGAATACACTGTCGTCGGCATTCTCGCCCCGTCGAACACTCCCGCCGACAAGGTGGTGTGGATTCCGCTCCACGGCATCCAGCACATGAGCGGACACAACCCCGCCGCCGCTGATGAGATCAGTGCCGTCCTCGTGCAGCTGCGCACTCCCGTCGCCGGCTTCATGCTGGACACGCAATACAACCGCCAGGACAGCCGGCTCACGTTTGCGTATCCCATCGCCGCGATCGTGAGTGACTTGTTCGGCAAGATCGGCTGGTTCGACCGCGTGCTGGCCTGGGTCGCCTACTTGGTCGCGCTCGTTTCGGCCGCCAGTGTGTTGGTGGCGATCTACAATTCGCTCTCCGCTCGTCGCCGCGATCTCGCCATCCTGCGCGCGCTCGGCGCTTCCCGCCGCACCCTCTTTGGTTCCGTCGTGCTCGAAGCCGCCACCTTGGGCGCCATCGGCATGATCGGCGCGTTTGCCGTGCACGGCGGCATCAGCCTCGTCACCGCGGCCATCATTCGCGAAGAAACCGGCGTGGTGCTCAATCCCTGGGCCTGGCACCCCGTCATGGCCTGGGCGCCGCTCGGCATGATCGTGCTCTGCGCGATCGGCGGCATGGTTCCCGCCGCCAAAGCCTACGCAACCGACGTGGCCGACAACCTCGCGCCACAGGCGTAATCGCCTCGGCGCGACGGGCTTTCCCTTTGCAACGCGATCGGGTTCATCGGCCGGCGATCGGCTTCGGCGCAGCAGGCAGCGAAGGCTCCGGCACTGCCGAGGCCGCGACTGTCGTGTGTTTCAACGCACCGCGAATCTCTTGCGCGCGCTTCAGGCCGTGCGCACTGCTGCGCCCGGTGAAACGCACGCACAGGCTGTCCATCAACGCATAGGCGATCGGCACGACGAAGAGGGCCATTACGGTCGAGATACCAAGGCCGCCCACGATGACGAGACCGAGCGGATTGCGGATCTCCGCGCCCGCGCCTTGCGCAAATGCGATCGGCACCGCTCCCAGAATCGTCGACACCGACGTCATGAGGATGGGACGAAACCGCAGCGTGGTGGAACGAAACGCCGCCGTCGCCGCATCAAGCCCTTCCTCGATCTGGAGCTGGTTGGCGAACTCCACGATAAGAATGCCGTTCTTGGCGATGAGCCCGATCAGCATGATCAGGCCAAATCGCGCGAAGAGATTGTCCGTCATCGCCGGCCCCCAGTAACGCGTGCAATACAACACGGTGATGCCGCCCGCGATCGCGATCAGCACGCCAGTGAAAATCGTGAACGGATGCACCCACGATTCGAACTGCGCCGCCAGAATCAGGAACGTGAACAGCAACGCCAGGCCGAACAGCATGTAGGTGTCGCCGGCGCCTTCGAGAAACTGCCGGGCCGGTCCGTCCCACGCGTAGGTCGTGCCCGGAGGCAGCAGCGCGTCGATGATCGCTTCCATCGTGTTGATGGCATCGCTCATCGCCACGCCGTCGGCCAGCGGCGCCGACAACGTGACGGAACGCAGCCGGTTGAAATGCGGGTAACTCTCAGGCACGGCGTTTTCGTCCCACGACACGAGGTTGCTCAACTGCACCAGATGACCGCGGTTGGAGCGCACGTAGATGCGAGCGAGATCGTTGGCCGTCATGCGCCGCGTGTCCTCCACCTGCAGGATGGCATAATATTGCTGGCCGCCGCGCTGGAACTGGGTGACCCGGCGACTGCCGAGCAACGTTTCCAACGTCGTTGCGATGTCGCTTACCGGCACTCCCAGATCGGCCGCTTTGGCCCGATCGATGCGCACATCGAGCTGCGGCTTGGTCGGTGAGGGATAAAGCCGCACCGGACCGAATGCTTCGGTCTCCCGCATCGCTTCCTGAAAGGATTCTCCCGCCGCCTGCAGTTCGTCGAAATTGCTGCCCATCAGCACGAGTTGCAGCGCGTTGCCCTGCCCTGGTCCGCCGCCGCCACCAAAGGGGCGCTTGGGTCCGACCGTGACTTGCAGTCCCGTGATCTGCTCCCGCGCAATCGTCCGCACGTCGGCAATCACATCCTGCGTCGTGCGCTCGCGATCCTCCCACAACTTCAGCGTTCCGGTCACATACGCGCGCCCGGAACTCTGACGCTGGAAGGTGCGGTCGATTTCCGGAATCTTCATCATCTCCGCTTCCAACTGGCGACCGTAGGAATCGAGATACTGCGGCGTCGAACCGACCGGCGCCACCATGTTGGCGGTGAAATCGCCGCGATCCTCCTCCGGGATGAGTTCACGCCGAAGCTGGATGTAGAGCCAGCCGCCCAGCGCCACTCCCATCAGCGTGAGCGTCAGCACCACCCAGCGGGCTCGGATTGCGATGCGTAACAATTTTTCGAATACGCGATTCAAACCGACGAAGAACGGTTCGGTCCGGTCGTAGAACCAGCCGTGCCCGCCGGCTTCCTGCGGCGAACGCAACAGACGGGAGGATCGTCGCTCGCCGACGACCGCGACCGTCGTCTCAGCGCACTTCGTAGATCTCAATCAGCGCTCGCCCGGTGCCGCCTCCGGCGCCGGAAACCTGCACGGTGTAGTTTTGCCCGGCATCCACGACCACCGCGAAGGCGGCGTCAGCGCTGCCCGCATCGAGCGCAAATGCGCCCACCGCATCCATCAGGCCGCTCAAATCGGCGGACCAATTGTCGTTGGTCGCAATGGCCTCACTGCCGCGATACAGGGTGATGCGCGGATCAGCCAGCGTCTGCGGCACGCCCAGTCCCGCCAGGGTCGGGCCGACGCCGCGAATCAACAGCCGCGCCTTGCCGATGCCGTCGACACGAAAACCCGCAATCAGCACGTCGTCACCCGCGCCGGTGAAATGCAGGGCCGAAACATTGACCAGCCGCGGCCCGGTCGCCGCAGCGCCGGCATCGTAAACTTCCGCCAGCACCACGCCGGCACCGGTGGCGGCCACTTCCGCCGTATTCGGTCCGCTCAACGCCGTCAGAATGGCCGCGTCCTTGCTTCCGACCTGAAACGGAAAGGCACCGAGTCGATCGGCCGTCGGCTTGATATCCGCCTCAACCCAATCGTCATTGGCGGCCTGAACCGTTCCGCCCTTCTGCACGCTCAACGACGGATCCGTCACCGCGCCCGG
>CBINJL010000144.1:0-7089 GCA_966250925.1 uncultured Opitutus sp.
GCTGGCCTGGCGGACAAGTCGAATCACGGCCGACCGCGCCGAAGCCTCCGCATTGGATCGCTTCGCCGAACAGATCAACGCCGCGTTGCTCTGCCCCGAAGGACTGGCGCCCCTGCATAACTGATCCCCTGGTATCGCTCACCCTCAACCCCTCCTCCCCATGATCGATCTCCACCCCGCGTCCTCCGGCAACACCCTCGTTTTCGAAGCCATCGGTGTGCTCAATTCCCGTGACTACGAAGTGGACTTCGCGCCCATCGTCGAGCGCGCCATTCGCGAACACGGCAAAATCAATCTGGTCCTGCATCTCGACGAGCAATTCGAAGGCTGGGATCTCGGTGCCATTTGGGACGACGCCCGCTTCGGACTGAAGCATCGCCACGACTTCGCCCATGTCGCGGTGGTTGGCGCCCAGACTTGGTTCAAGTGGGCCATGCAAATCGGCGCCAAGGTCATCGACGGCGAGTTCCGCACGTTTCCCGCGGGGCATTTTGAACAGGCCATAATGTGGGCCAACAATGACGCCACCGCCGACTCGACGGAGTCCGCCGCCAGACGTTGAAGTGAGCGGCGCACCGTAGCTGCCATGCCGACGCTCGGGGCCGGCTGTCGCAGTCCAATGTGTTAACGACAACCAGGCTGGCCGTCGCTTGCCTCGGGAGGGTAGCGCTCAATCGTCGACGTCGCCCTCATCCGGCTTCCGTCACGTCACCGGCCTATGCGTTCCCTACCCCGCCTCGCCCCCACACGCCTCATTGCCGCGCGTATTCTGATTTTAACTACACTTGGCGTCGGCTCGCCGTTTCGCGTCGACGCCGACAGTGCTGCTGCCGACTCAATCGGCGAGATCATTTTCCTCGCCGGCCCCAAGGACCACGGTTGGCCGGGTCGTCACGACTACGCTCGCGATCTCGCCGTGTTGCAGCACTCGCTCGAACAGGCGTCGAACCTCACCGGCATCCAAACCCGCCTGCACGTCGGCGCTGCGCCGCGCGACCTTTCCTTCTACGAAAACGCCGCCGCCATCGTCATCAACAGCAGCTCGGATCGGCATGAAAAGGAAACCCATCCTTTGTTTCCGCCCAACCCCGCCACCAACGGGCGCGACTACGACAACGAAACGAATCTCTTTCTCATCGGACTCGACCAATTGATCCGTGAGAAGCAGATCGGCGTCGCGATTTTTCACTACGCCAACTGGGCGGAAAACTGGCGCGCCCGCAGCTACACCCTCGCCTGGGTCGGCGGCCTTTGGGTGCAGATGGTTTCGCGCAATCCGGTCGACGAGTGGACGATGACCCCGGAGCTCTCCGCGCATCCCGCGCTCAATGGCGTGCAACCGTGGACGTATCGCGACGAAATCTTCTGCCGTTTTCATCTGCCGCCCGACCCGCGGCGCACGCCACTGCTGCGCGGTTCACCACACGAGGACAAACAGGGCATTGGTCCGCAAACCGTGGCCTGGGCCTATCAACGCGACGACGGCGGACGCGGCTTCGTTTACGGCGGCGTCGATTTTCACGATGCGATGAACGTGGCCGATTACCGGCGATTTCTCGCCAATGCCATTTTGTGGACTGCGCGCCGCGAGGTGCCCGAGAACGGCGTGATTTCCCCGGCGCCCAACATCCCGCCGTTCGAACCGCCGGCAGACCGTCCGCGTCGCAATTGATTTTCCTTTTGCCGTGCGCCCTCACTTTCGCCTCCTGCGCGTTTCGCTGTTTATCGCCGTCTGCGCCACGGTGACCGCCCGTCCGGCGGACGACCAACATCGCACCTGGGCCGATTATGGCGGCGGCCACGACCAGTCGAAGTTCACCACGCTCGACCAGATTACGCCGGCCAATGTGCATCAGTTGGAAATCGCGTGGACGTATCGCCCCGACGACGAACAAGCCTATCAATTTAATCCCGTCGTCGCGCATGGCGTCATGTATGTGCTGGCCAAACAAAACTCACTCGTCGCCGTCGATCTCAGCACTGGCAAGGAGCTCTGGATTCACGCCCGCCTGAATGGTATCCAGCGTCGTGGCATCAACTATTGGGAGAGCGCGGAGGGGACGGATCGTCGACTATTGTTCACGATCAACAACACCCTCCAGGCCCTCGACGCCCGCACCGGAAAATCCATCCTGAATTTTGGCGATAACGGGCGGGTCGATCTGCGCGAAAACCTGTTGCGCGATCCTGCCTCGATTCATCGCGCCACCTCCCACACGCCTGGTCGCGTTTTCGAAAACCTCATCATCCTCGGTTCTTCGACCGGCGAAGGTTACCTCTCAGCCCCCGGTCATGTGCGTGCCTACGACGTCGTCACCGGCGAATTTGTCTGGCGCTTCAACACCATTCCCCAACCCGGCGAATACGGTTACGAGACCTGGCCCGCCGAGGCTTATCGCTACGCCGGCGGCGTCAACGTGTGGGGCGAGATGTCCGTCGATGCGGAGCGCGGCATCGTCTTCCTGCCGCTCGGTTCGCCGACCTACGATTACTACGGGGCCGATCGCATCGGCGAAAATCTCTTCGGCAACTGCCTCGTGGCCCTCGATGCCCGCACGGGACGTCGGCTCTGGCATTTTCAGACCGTGCATCACGACCTGTGGGATTACGACCTGGTGGCCGCGCCGCAGTTGATCACGGTCGAACGCGACGGCCGCCGGATCGACGCCGTCGCCGCCGCGTCCAAACAGGGTTACCTTTTCGTTTTTGATCGCGAAACCGGTGAGCCGGTCTTCCCCATCACGGAAGTGCCGGTGCCGCCTTCGGACGTGCCCGGTGAACAGGCCTGGCCGACCCAACCCGTGCCCGACCTCCCGCCTTATGCGCGGCAAATCATGACGGCCGACGACATCACGCCGGTCCTGATCACGGAGCAGGAACGCCGCGACTGGCAGGGCCGCCTCGACCGCGCGCAAAAGGGTCTGTATCTGCCGCCGTCGACTTCCGAAGTGGTCGCATTGCCCGGCGCCGTCGGCGGAGTCAATTGGGGCAACTCCGCCGCCGATCCCGACCGCGGCATCGTCTATCTGCTCAATCAGGATTTCCCTTCGTTCTACAAACTGAGCGAACGCCCACCGCTGCGCCACCGTTCCCGCGAACCGGCCGACCCCGCCGTGAAACGTGCTTCCGCTGCCCGCGGCGAAGTCCTCTACGCCAGCTACTGCGCGCCTTGCCACGGCACCGAACGCGCTGGTTCCGACGCCGGTCCGTCACTGCTTGCCGTTGGCAGCCAGATCAGTCGCGGGCAGGTTGCCCGCACCATCCTGTATGGCACCGGGCGCATGCCGCCGCTGCCGCATTTTTCAGAGGAACAGATCGACGATGTGTTCAACCATCTCGACGACGGCGTATCCCCTTATGCCGCGTTGCTCGCCGCCAACGATCCCGCCGAACTTCCGTCCGGACCGGTCGTCGCGAACGGCGGAGCCCCACTTCCGACCGGGAGCGAGAGCGACGGTGCTGACGCCCGCCCTGTCGCCTCCGATGCGTATCCAGAAAACAGTGACGCACCAACGACACGCTACTACACCGACTACGGCCTGGGGCATCCCTACCTCATCTCACCGCCGTGGTCGACCATTCTGGCCTATGACTTGAACCGAGGGACCATCAAATGGCGTCGACCGCTCGGCCAGGATCGCGACGCGACCGCGGCCGGATTTTCCGACACCGGCGTGCCACGCGGCTCGCAACGCATGGGCATGATCGTGACCGCCACCGGCCTGGTATTTTCCACCGCCAAGGACGGCCACGTCTATGCCTTTGACGCCGAATCCGGCAACGTGTTGTGGAGCGGAGAACTGCCAATGGGCGCCGAAGGATTGCCCGCCATGTATGAACACGAGGGTCGCCAGTATCTCGTCGTCTGCGCCACCACTCCGCTCACCTGGGGACTCAAATCCCGTGAAAGCGGCATCGGTTCGGACGCCCCGCGCGGCGTCGGCGGCTACGTTGCCTTCGCCCTGCCTGACCCGAAGCACCAGTCGCCCGAAGCCGAAGAAACTCCGGCCGTTTCGCTCAACCCGTTCATCGTGCCCACCGCACCAGCAACGCCTGCCCCTTGAAACTCCCACCATGAATCGTCGCCGCTTTTTGTTTTCTTCCGGCCTCGCCCTTTCCGTCAGTCTGGCACCGCGCTCCCTGCGTGCGCAGCCACGCTGGCCGCAACGCCAACGCCTCGCCATGGGCACGGTCATCTTCCGCCATCGCTTCGCGCAGACTGCCTCGCCCGCCGTGCCCAATCCTGGCAGCCCGCTGACCTTGCTCGACGTTCCCGCTTACTACCGCGATCGCTTCGGGCTCGATCAAGTGGAGTTCTGGAGCCACCACTTCGAGGCACTGGAGCCCTCCTATCTTCGCCGGCTCCGCACCGCGCTCGACACCGCCGGCTCGCGCCTGATCAACATCCAGATTGATTCCGACTACAATCTCGCCGCCGCCGATCCTGCGCGGCGCGCCGCCTCCGTCGTCGAGGTGCAACGCTGGATCGACGCCGCCGTCATTCTCGGTGCGCCTTGCGTCCGCGCCAATCCCGGCAACGGCGCGATCGAGCACGCCGTCGCCTCCCTGCGCGAAATCAACGCCTACGCCCGCGACCACGGCATCGCCCTGCTGACCGAAAACCACTTCGGCATGGAAATGGATCCCGATGTGCACCTCCGCCTCCGCGCCGAGGCCGGTCCCGAAAACATCCATACCTTGCCCGATTTCGGCAATTACTCCGACGAAGCACGGTTCGCTGCGTTGGAAAAGATCCTGCCCTTCGCCTACTTGGTTTCAGCCAAGGCCGTTCGATTCGATGCCGACGGCCGCCACCAGCCCTACGATTTTGACCGTTGCGTCCGTCTCGCGGAGTCCGCCGGGTTCACCGGCGTTTATTCGGTCGAGCAATGGGATCGTGAGGCCCACGACATGGACTACGAACAGGTCGCCGACTGGCTCCTGAAACACGTATCCGAAAACCTGCGACATGGCGGCCGCTGATCACGCGCGCGGCGCCGTTGTCCCGCCCCGTCGCCCCGCCTGCGTCATCGCCACCAGCACAATCGCTCCGCCCACCATCATCCCGGGCGACAGCCGTTCGCCGTCGAGCAGTAACAACGATTCGAATACACCGCACAACGGGATCAGGAATCGATAGGTCGCCAGCACCGGCGCGGGATAAAGAGTGGACAGATGATTCCACAACGCAAACGCCGCAGCTGACACGAACGCCAGCCACGCCGTCCAGCCGAGCACGTAGCCGTCATACCAGGCCCACTCGCCGCGGGTGATCGCCGGTGCTCCCATCACCATCAGCACCAATCCGCCCAGCAGCAGCGAGTATCCCGTGCCGGCCCGCGCGCCCATCGTCCGCTTCACCCGTTGAAACGCCAGCAAACCGAGCGCCCCAAAGAGGTTGGCCGCCAGGATCAACAGACCGCCAAGCTTCGGATTTCCCGCCGTCACCCCGGGCGCATACACCGCCAGCGTCACGCCGCACGCTCCTGCCAGCAATACCAGCCACTGCCTCGCGGTCAGCGGCGCACTGCCCAGAAACGGCGGTGCCAGCAGCACCCACCAAAAACTGCCGCTCGACACCAGCAGCGAGGCCAACGCGCCGCTGGCCAGACTGAGACCGAGGTAAAAGCAGACGTATTGTCCCACCGTTTGCGTCGCCGCCATCACCACGATCAGATGCCACGGCGTGGCCTGCAGCTCTCGCCGCGGTGACCGCGCAAAAAACAACAACGCCGCTCCCGCCAGAGTGAACCGCACGCCGGCAAACAGCGACCGGCTGGCAAAGTCGATTTCGTGCCCCTGCGCCGCCCAGTGATCGAACACCGACTTGATGCCGGGAAACGCCGAGCCCCACAGCAATGCGCACACGCCCACCCACCACAGCATCCGCCCGCGCGGCTGCCGCGGTTGCCCATATTCCGGATCGAGCACCGAGACCATGCGTTCAAGAGATACATGCCCGCCGTTTCCGCCAGCCCGAACCCGGAGCGGGCGGCGACAGCGCGAATTGACAACACACATGTTTGACCGCGGCGTGGACTTTACCCCCGCGCCTCATCGCCCCTTACTGCCCGCGTTTCATGCCTGCCCCCCGCGCCCGCCCCCGCTTTGTCTGGCTGCCTCGCCTGCTCCTCGTCGTGCTTGCTCCGCTGGTTTTTCTGGTCGGCACGGAACTCGTGCTGCGCCTCGCCGGCATCGGTCGCGACACCCGGTATTTCATTCCCGACGATTCCGCCGCAGCCGCCGACACCTATCGCACCAATCCGCGTTACACCGAGCTGTTCTTTCCCGCGTCGTTCGGACTAAAGCCGGTCAATTTTCGCCTCACGCGCCACAAGCCGCCCGGCACCAAACGCGTATTTCTCATCGGAGAATCCGCCGCCATGGGCGTGCCTGAACCGGGCTTCGGCATCGCGCCGCAATTGGAGGCGATCCTGCGCGACGCCGCCCCCGGCACTCCGCTGCAAGTCTGCAATCTCGGCATCACCGCCATCAACTCCCACGCCATCCTGCCCATCGTCCGCCAGGCGCTCGATTTCGAACCCGACCTGCTCGTCTTCTACATGGGCAACAATGAGGTCGTCGGTCCCTACGGTCCGGGATCGGCCATCACCGAAACCTCGCCGCCGCGATCGCTCATCCGCGCCGGGATTTTTCTCAAACAGACTTACACCGGACAATTGCTCGAAGGTCTCATTCGTCGCCTCGGGTCCGCCGCCGCCAATGACCGGCGCGACTGGCGCGGGATGGAAATGTTTGCGCGCAAGACCGTCCCCGCCAATGACCCGCGCCTGCAGGATGTCTACGACAACTTTGCCGCCAATCTCGACGACATGCTGAATCTCGCGGCCGACGCTGGCATCCCGGCCGTCGTGTCCACGGTCGCAGTAAACCTGAGCGATTGCGCGCCCTTCGTATCCCGACCCGCCGACGGCGGTCTCGATGCCAATGACGCCTTCCTGCAAGGTCGCCAGCTTCTCCAGGCGGGTCGGATTGACGCCGCCGACACCGCCTTGCGCAACGCACTCGAACACGATGCGCTGCGTTTTCGTGCCGATGCCCGCATCAATACCATCCTCCGCACGGCCA
>CBINJL010000145.1:0-7088 GCA_966250925.1 uncultured Opitutus sp.
GACCTTCGAAGGCAAGTTCTACGCGAGCTACACCGATCAGGACAACGGCCAGGAGAATCCGGTCGTCGTTACCGCCAGTGCCACCAGCTACGGCCAGGGTTTTGCCGACACCATCAATCCGCTCAGTTCGTTGCAGACACGGTTGATCGCCCAAGGCCACAGCGCGGAGGAAGCGGCGGAGATCATCGCGTCGAGCCTCGGTCTCGGCGGCGGCGCCAGTCTCACGATGTCGAACCCGAATCTCGGCGTCGACGATTCCGCCAACACGCTGCTCGGCGCCGGCGCGCGGATCAACGCCGTCGTTTCCGGTGGCGCGGCTCTGCTCGGCGGACTCACGGATGCGGCGAATCAAAGCGCGATCTACGACGCGTTGGCCTCGCAACTTGCGTCGGGGGCGCTCGATCTGGCCAACGCCGACGCCGTCGGCGCCGTCATGCAGGACGCGGCCTCACGCCGGGGCACCACGGTCGATGCGCGCAATCTGGCCGTCGCGGCGGCCGGCGTGGCCGGAGCCAATCGCATGATCGACGAAACCGTTGCCGCCGGCGGCAATGTCGGCAGCGCCCTGGCAGCGGTGAAGGCCACCCTGCACGGTCACCTCGCCACCGTCGTGACTGACCTCGCCAACGGCACCATTGATGCCGATGCCGCCGCCAGCGAACTCACCGCGGAACGGTTGCACGATGTCGCCGCGGACGTGCCGCTGGTGGTCGGCGCCGCTCCGGTGGTCGATGCGGTCAATGGACGGACGGTGCGCGGCGGCGACGAGTTGACGGTTTTCCTCGGGATGACCGACGCCGACACCGATATCGACTCGCTGCACGTGACGGTGCGGTCGAGCGACAACACGTTGATCGATGGCGCCGCGGTGCGGACGACTCCCGATGCGACCGGCTGGTCCCTCACGCTGCCGACCGCGGCGGTGGCGGCCGGTGCGGTTGATCTCACGGTGGTGGTCAGCGATGGCACCAGCTCCGACGAAACCACGTTCACCGTGACGTTCGACGGACTCAATCCGGCCGTGCGCCGCACAGCTCCGATTGCCAATCAGGTCATCGTCAGCGGCGGCGTGGTAACGATCACCCTGGCCGATCACTTTGCCGACGGCGATGGCAACGCGACCTACACGCTGGTGCCGGTGGGCGAGAACCGCACGGTCGACGCCGTCATTGCCAATGGCCAACTCATCCTCAACGCGCGCGGCGATCTCAGCGGTCTGGCCGTATTCGACCTCGTGGCGAGCGATGACCGCGGCACCGCCAGCACGCGATTCTCGGTCATCACCTATCCGACCGTCACGGTGAGTGATCGCGTGCGCTACACGGCGACGGGAGAAGTCGAGATCGACGTGGTGCTTTCCAATCCCTCCGCGCAGCCGCTCACATTGCGCTACGATCTCAGTGCAATCGAGGATGGCGATGCGGCCACGCTGTCCGGCGTGCTGCGTTTTGCCGCCGGCGAAACCGTCGCGACGCTCACGCTCGATCTCGCCTCCAGCGGCTTCGGTCGGGCCGACGTCAGCGAACTCGCGCTCGGCCTGCGCAGCGGCTGGAGCCAGGGCGCGTTTGATGTCGCGATCCGCAATCGTAATCCGATGGAGCTCTTTGACCTGCAGCGTCGCGGCGAGCTGCATTTCACCTTCGGGCTTGTTTACGACTTCGTGCTGGCGGCGGAAGACGGCGAAGAGAACGCCGCGCAGTTCCTCGCCGCGCAACTCGTGCTTCCGATCGGAATCGAAGCGTCCGCGTCCGCCACGCCTAACGGCATCGCCGACGCGACTGGCACCTCCAATCTGCTCGCCGCGACCTCGCTCACCGCCCTCGAAACCCCGCGCGCCCTGCGCGGCCTGTGAGGCAGCGCCGTGACAATCAACGTAGCGCGCTGCTTCAGCCCGCGCTCAAATGATTTTTGTAGGGCTCGACCTCGTGTCGACCCGCGCCATAGGCGGGCAACCCGCGGTGCGTCAGCCATTCTTCATCTGATATTCCGCATTGATGTTTAACGCAAAGAACGCGGGGAATCGCAAAGCACGCAAAGAAAGGCGGTAGGGGAATGGCAGCAACTCCGCGGATGATCCGCCCTTGGCTGATTCTCACGCTGTGGTCTCTGCAATCGGTGGTGAACCTGGGGTATTCAGGTTCTTCCCGGAAATCCACTCCGCCGCAGGCGCACGCGAGGTGCGCCCCTGCGTCTCCTACGGCTACAGCGCTATGGAAAATGCGCCGACTGTTGCGGCGATGCGCGTTCAGTCCCGCACCTGGCCGTTGCCGGTCACGACGTATTTGTAGGAGCAGAGCTCGGGCAATCCCATCGGGCCGCGGGCGTGAAGGCGGTCGGTGCTGATGCCGATCTCGGCGCCGAACCCGAATTCGAAGCCATCGTTGAAACGCGTGCTGGCGTTCCAAAACACCGCCGCGCTGTCAACCGCCGCCTGGAAGCGTGCGGCCGCCACGGCATCGCGTGTGATGATCGTTTCGCTGTGGCCGCTGCTGTCGCGATTGATGATGGCGATGGCGTCTTCCAGCGCATCAACCACCTGCACGCCCATGACGAGGGCGAGAAACTCGGCGGTGAAGTCGCCGTCTGCGGCGGCACGATGCGCGATGTCGGCCTCGGCCAGAATCGCCGCGGCGCGTTTGTCGCAACGCAGCTCGACACCGGCGGCGGCGAGGGCGCGCGCGACGGGCGGCAGCAGTTGCGCGGCGGCATCGGCATGGACGAGCAATTGTTCGGCCGCGTTGCATACGCCGGGCCGCTGGGTCTTGGCGTTGACTGTGATCGTTTCCGCCAGGGTGGCGTCGGCGTCGCGGTCGAGATAAACGAAGCACACGCCGGTGTAGTGCTTGATGACGGGAATGGTGCTGTTCTGCGCCACGAAGCGGATCAGGCTCTCGCCGCCGCGTGGGATGATGCAGTGAATGTAGGTGTCGAGCGTGAGCAGCGTGTTGAGCGCGGCGCGATCGGTGGTGGGGATGAGTTGCACGGCATCGGCAGGCAGGCCGGCGGCCGACAACGCTTCGGCCAGCAATTCGGCGAAGGCGGTGTTGGTGTGAAAGATCTCCTTGCCGCCGCGCAAAATGGAAGCGTTGCCCGACTTCAGACAGAGGATGGCGCAGTCGATGGTGACGTTGGGCCGGGCCTCGTAGATGATGCCGATGACGCCGAGCGGAACGCGGCGTTTCTCGATCCGCAGGCCGTTGGGGCGCGTCCAGGTTTCGAGCGCGGCGCCGACGGGATCGGGCAACGCGGCGACCTGGCGCACGGATTCGGCGAGATGGTCGAGGCGGGCGGGCGTGAGCGTGAGCCGGTCGATCTGCGCGGCGGAGAGTCCGTTGGCCGCGGCGGCGTCGAGATCGCGGCGATTGGCGGCGATCAGGCGTTCGGCGGAAGCGGGCAGGAGGGCGGCGAGTTTTTCGAGCGCGGCGTTTTTCTGCTCCGTTGGCGTCGTGGCCAGGACGTGCGACGCGGCGCGGGCGCGTTGGGCGATGGCAGTGACGAGAGCGGAGAGATCGGCGGACATGGGAGAGTCATGCCGCCAAATTGCCGCCCCGAGGGCAAAAGGATTTTCGTGCGCCGGATTCAGACCCGTCGCCACATATATCAACGAAGTGCCGCGATTGCCGGGTAGCCCGCTGCGGGAGCAGCGGGACCTTCAGGTGCCAAGGCGGGAACGATAGCAAAGGGAGCAAACGCCTTCCGAGAGTGGATTAAAAAAGCAGGAAGGTTGAAATTGCCGCGGCCAGGAGCCGAGATCACCAGGAACTTGGGGTGTTGTCACTGTCACCGTGATGCCTACGAGACGCACGAAACTACGCGAATCCATACGCGGAACCCGTGATCCACACTTCCGTGTAGTCCGTGTGTTCCGTGGGCCAACATCCCGGCTGACGGCCGACTCAGTCGAACAGCTTGCCGGTGTTGAAGCGCCAGAGGCTGATGACGTTCACGACGGTCGCCATGCCGAGGAGAATGCCGAGAATCGGTAACAACGCGACGAAGCCTTTGCCCGCCCAGAGCACGGCGATGAACCCTTCCATCGCCCAATAGACCAGCGTGAGTTTGCTCAGCGTCTGGATGAACTCCGGCATGAAACTGGTCGGAAACCACGCGCCGCCGATCGCGCTCATCGAAAGGATTAGAAACGTTGCCAGGCCGCTCGCCGCCGCCGGACTCGACGAGATCGCCGCCAGCAACATGCCAAACGCCGTGCAGGCGATCGCGGCGGTGAGCGCGACGACCAGCAGCAGCGGGAGATGCGCCACCACTTCAATGCCGAACATCAGTTGCCCGGCGAGAAAGAGCACGCAGAGCTGCACCACCCCCATCAACACGTTGAAGAGATACTTGCTCCACAATACATGCGAGCGGCGCACCGGCGCGGCCAGCAGGCGATGGAAAATGCCCGCCTGTTTTTCCTCGAAAAGCGAGGTCGACGCACCGCTGACCGAAAACAGCAGAAACATGATCGCCCAGCCGCCGACCACCCGCGTGGCCGCCGGACTCTTCACGTCGGTGCCGGCAAGCTGCACGTTCTCGATCTGCACGAGCTGATTGAGAAACGCTTCGGCATCGTCGCCGCCGGTATCGTTTGCCGCGCCATCCGCCACAGTGCCCGTCGATGATGTGCCGAAGCCGAACCCGCCCGTGTCCATCTCACGCTTCACTTCCGCGGCATCGATTCCGAAGGACTCGGCGATGGTCGCGGCCATGTTCCCGTAAAATGTATCCGTGGATTCGATACCGATCGCCTGTTCGGCGCGTTTGCGCAGGCCGGCCATCAAGGCCTGCGGCGCGCGGGTGAAGATGACTTTCTGCAGCAGCCCGGTGACGGTCTGCGTCTCGATCTCGTTGCGCGGGTTGTTGAGAAACTTGAGCCGCAGGCCAAACGCGTCGTCGCTGATCGTGTCGGGTGGAAACACCAGCGCGAAACGCAGGGTGTTGTCATCGATCAGCTCACGCACGCGGGCTTCGGTCAACGGCACCGGTGCGCCGCTGGCGTCTTCCCATTCCGTGACGACACGAAACGCCGACTCCGCCTGCAGCCCGGCGACAATCGCATCGACGACCGGCGCATCGCTCTGGCGCACGACTGCGATGCGCACGCCCGTCGGCCCGCCGCCACCGCTGTTGCCGGCCACACCGAACACCTGGCCGAAGAGATAGACCAGCACGAGCGGGACGAGAAACGTGAGCGCAAACGCGGTCTTGTTGCGCAGAAAAAGCCGGATGTCTTTGGCGAGAAGCGTGAAAACGATGCGCATGGCGAGGAGCGGGATACGAGTGGCGGGATACGGCGGGAGGCGAGGTGCGGGAGGCGTGGCGCGAAGCGGTCCTGTTTGTCACGTAATACGTGACAAGTGGACGGAGGTTGTTGGCGGGCAACGGGTAATTGTTATTCGCGGAAGGCTTTTCCGGTGAGGTGGAGGAAGACGTCTTCGAGGCCAGGGCGAGTGAGGGCGCAGGCCGAGGCGGGCACGCCGTGGCGTTCGGTGGCGTCGAAAACCGTCGAGAGGCGGGTGCCGGCGGTGAGGGTGACGGTGTGGTGTCCTTCCGCGGTGGATACGGCGCCGAAAGCGGCGAGCTCGGGCAACGCGGCGGTGGTGGCCGGGGTGACGGGTAGCCGGAGTTGTTCGCCGCCCGGAAGGTGGGCGAGGAGATCGGCGAGGGTGCCGTCGGCGAGAATTCTGCCGTGGTCGATGATGGCGATGCGCGAGCACAGCCGGGTCGCTTCTTCCATGTAATGGGTGGAGTAGATGATGGTGAGGCCCTCGGCATTGCGGGCGGCGAGGAACTCGAAGATGGCGTTGCGCGACTGGGGATCGACGCCGACGGTGGGCTCGTCGCAGAGCAGCACGTCGGGCTGGTGCAGCAGCGCGGCGAGGAGATTGAGCCGCCGTTTCATGCCGCCGGAAAATGTATTCACTTTGTGGCGACGCCGGTCGTGCAGGCCGACGGCGTGCAGGCCATCGGTGATGCGTGCGGCGAGGGTGGCGCGGTCGAGTCCAAAAACGCGGCCAAAGACCTGCAGGTTTTCCTCCGCGGTGAGCTCGTCGTAGAGCGCAAGATCCTGCGGCACGAGACCGAGTCGCCGTCGGGTGGCGGGACGATTGGCGACCAGCGGTTCGCCGGCGAGAGCGAGGGTGCCGGCATCAGGCGTCTTGAGTCCGGCAACGAGCGCCATGAGGGTGGATTTTCCGGCGCCGTTGGGGCCCAACAGGCCGCAGAATTCACCGCGGTTGATGGTCAGCGAGACGTCATCCAGGGCGGTGAGCGAGCCGTAGCGTTTGGTGACGGAGGTGATCGCGAGCATGCGTGTATCCTGAATCGGAAAAATTCATCGAAGCGAAACGAAACGGCTCCATCGTGACCAATGACCTATGGCGCAGGAGGCGAAAAGTATGGCGAGGCGGTAGGTTGAACCTTGTGCCGTCGCGCAGAGGGCAGGATTTTTTCGATCCGCGCAATTCGCGCCAAATCCTTCTTAATCCGTGTCAGCCGATATGAAACCGACTGCTCTTCCCGTGCCCTCGCAGCCCAAGGAATTCCTTCCCGGCGTCACCAGTCGCCGCACGATGCTCAAAACCTGTTTTGCGGCGGGAGCCGGCGCCGTGATGGCGTCCGCGTCGCGAGTCCAGGCATCGACGCCGACAGCGTCGAGCGCGAGTCAGGCCAGGGGACACGAGGCGGAAACTGGCCGCGGGGCGTGGGCGCGCGGCGTGGAGGGCCAGCGCATCGCGGATCTGGGCGACGGGACTTTTCTTAATCCCATCGTTTCAGGCGATCATCCCGATCCCACCGTGTTGAAGGACGGCGCCGATTACTACATGACGTTTTCGTCCTTTAATTCCTTTCCGGGCATCGTCATCTGGCACTCGCGTGATCTGGTCAACTGGCGGCCGATCGGTCCGGCCCTGCACCGCAACATCGGCACGATCTGGGCGCTCGATCTCTGCAAACACGGCGACCGTTACTACGTCTACATGCCGGTGCTGCCGCCGGGAAAACCGTGGTCCACCTTTGTGATCTGGGCCGACAACATCGCAGGGCCGTGGAGCGATCCGATCGATCTGCACCTCGAAAAATGCATC
>CBINJL010000146.1:0-7067 GCA_966250925.1 uncultured Opitutus sp.
GACGTGGCCTATGTCGATCCCATGAACAGTTCGGATTTTCCCGCTCCCGGCCGCTTCTGGTTGAACACCTCCACCGAACAAAAACCCGGCGTGTTCCAAGGTCATCCGCTGCGCCGCGGCACCGCCTACTCGCTCACGCTCGAAGTGCTGCCGCAGTGATCCAAGCCATTCTTTCTTCTTTATCTTAATCTTTCTCTTTCTCCCCGCTGACCGAAATCGGTCCCACCTCGCAGTTCTCATTCACACCAGGCCCCGCTGCCGCGGGGTCAGAGAAAGATTAAGATAAAGAAGAAAGAATAAAGACTTACGCCCCCACCTCCCCCCTTGACCACCACAGCTTCAGCTTCCCGCCGGGTGCTCATCCCGCCTGTTCTGCCGCGCGACTTGTCGCTCGGCGGCGGCGCTCCGGCGCGCGAGTTGTGGTCCTTTTCCGGCGAAACCATGGGCACGCACTGGCGCGCCCGCGTGGTCGCCCGCGCCAGCGACAATTCCGCTCACGCCACCTCCGCCCGCAACCTTATCGCCGACGCCTTTGCCCGCGTGGTCGCCTTGATGAGTCCGTGGGAACCGACGTCCGATCTCGCCCGTTTCGCCGCCGCCCGCGCCGGCGAACGCGTCGCGCTCGCCCCTGAAACCAACATCGTGCTGCGTCGCGCGCTCGACGTCGCCGGCCTCACCCGTGGCGCCTTCGATCCCACGCTCGGCGCGGTCATCGATTTGCTCGGCTTCGGCCCGAGCGACCGCACCCGCCGCCACACCGCCGATCATCCCGCCGTGCACGCCGCCCGCGCCGCCGCCGGATTCGAGAAACTCGCCTACGACCCCGCAACCCGCACCGTGCTCCAATCCGGCGGCACCCGACTTGACTTGTGCGCCATCGCCAAGGGCTACGCCGTCGATCTCGCTTCGGATCGGCTGCACGCGATGGGGTGGACCAACCACTTTATCGAAATCGGCGGCGAGGCCCGCGGGCGTGGTTGCAAGCCCGACGGCCAGCCGTGGTGGTGCGGACTCGAGCGCCCCGCCGGCAGTGCCGACACCGTCGCCGCCTTGTGCGATCTCGCCATCGCCACCTCCGGCAACACCCACCACTTCCACGACCACCCCGGCGGCCGCATCGGCCATATCGTGCCGGGCAACGCTTCCGTCGCCGGAACCTTCGACGCCATCGTCACCGTGCTGGCGCCGACGTGCATGGAAGCCGATGTCTGGGCCACCGCCCTGCATCTGCTCGGCCCGACAGCCGGGCTCCCTCTGGCCGAATCCCAACATCTCGCCGCCTGCTGGCTGTTGCCCACCAATCCGGACGCCCCCGCCACCGAAGTCCGCACCACCGCCTTCGACGCGTTGCTCTCCTGATCGCCAAATCCCGCAGTTGATATTTAACGCAAAGTGCGCAGAGACACGCAAAGTGCGCAAAGAAAGATGGCAGTGGAATTGCAATGACTCCGCAGCCGCTCATCGCCGGGTGAATTCGGATGCGACGGGTTGGGCTGATTCACCCAATCTGCCGGGATATTGCTCTCATCGCCCGCACCCACGATCAGCTGATCGAGTTCCATGCTGCTTGGATCTACGCGCTGGCCCCCCGCAGGCAATCACTCGCGGGCAACCACTGTGTCGTAGAGACCGTAGTGCGACAGCCCTTCGTGGCTTTCGATGCCCGTATAGCGCAGTGATGCGTCCTCGTAGCGGCGAAAAGCGAAGACCGCCTGATTCATTTGCTCGGTGTTGAACACCCGCAAGCGAACCAGCAGGTGAAAGTCCTTCACCGTCAGCCCCGTCACCATCTCGAACAGTTCGGGCTCCAGCTTCGTGATCACATCCTGAAGGGTGTTCTCCCGGAAATCCGTGAGATACATGAAGGCGGGGATGCGCGTCGCAAATTTTATCAACTTTTCCTGCACCAGTCTTCGTTTCGACTTAAACTCCTTCTCCTCGGCGGTGAGCTCCTTCTTTTCCTGCGTGGTAAGGCCTTCCTCCTTCGCCTTCTTTTTCAGATCCTTCATCACCTCGCTCTTGTTGATGATGGTTTCGAGAATGTTGTCCCCCAGCGAGCGCCAGCCCTCGATGCGCTCCACCGCCGCCATGGCCTCGGGGGTTTCGAGGATACGGCGCAGAGTGTCGTTATCCACGTTCACGAGCAACGCGCTCTCCCACTTTCGCGCCAGCAACGTCGCCGAGGTGCCGGCGATGGCGATGTCGAGGATGCCGCCCGCGTCGATCTGCGTCATGTTCGCCCCGTCGTAGGCCAGCACGGGAAGAAACGACACGAGATCCTTCACCGCGCTCTCCGGATTGGGTTCGTTCGGCGACAGCCCGATTCCGTATTCTGAGAGTTGCCGCAACGCGCGCGTCGGCGCGAAATCGAAGACGAAACACACCGGCTTCAAAATCTCCTCCGCGTTCGGATCGTCGCCGTTCGGGTTCTTGATCGACCACGGCGACTGCACGCGAAACGCCGCTTGGAAATAGGTCTCCGGAGACTTGAGGTTCCGCAGCATCAGGATCGACGCCCACTGCGCCACCGTCACGCCGGTGGTGAGTTTGCCGCACGAGAGTGTGATCGTCTTGGTGTCGAAGCCGCCGCCGATGGCCCGGCGCACCGGCGGCAGTGCCTCCAGACCGATGCCCGCCGTCGCCCCCGCTGCCACGATCACGGTGTAGTCGCGCCAATACACGTTGTGCTTTTCCTTCAGCAGATTCGCCATCGCATGACACGCCGCCACATCCGGCAAAAACCAGAACGCGTGCTGGAGATACGGCAGCAGCCGCACGTCCGAATAAGGAAAAGGCGGACGTGTGCCGGTCTTGAGCGCCTCGACCGATTTCACCGCGTAACCGCCGCGAATAATATCGAGCCACTTTTGCACATCGCCCGTGTGCTTGAACCGAGCCTTGGCCCCCTCGCCCGACGCCTCGAAAAACGCATTGAGGTCAAACTCGTCGAACTCGCCCGCGCTTGCCACCGCCACCAACTCGTCCGGCATCTGGTAGGTGAGCAGCCGCATCTGTGGCAGCGCGCCGTAGGGGTTCCACTGGCCGGGATTCTTGTGCGCAAACGCCTCCTTCGCCCGCTGCTCGTCAGTGTAGGTCCAATTAAAAATCTGCTCCTCGATGAACTCGCCCGTGGACAGCGCCTTGAACGGCGTGCCGGAGAGATAGAGGTAGGCCCGCGTGGTGATGGGCAAAAACTCCGTCTCCTTGCTCGAGTGCTCGCCCATGTCCACGTTCACCCCTTCAAGACCCACGTTGTATTCGAGCTTGGTCTCCTTCTTCGCCACCGCCACCTCCTCGCCTTCAAACAACTCCTTGGCCGTCTCCCGCCACGCGCCGAAATGGTATTCGTCAAACACGACGAGATCCCAGTTCACCGCATGGAGCCATTCGTTCCTCGCCTTCACATTTCCCGCGTCGTCGCGACCGAGCAGATCCTGAAACGAACCGAAATAGACCAGCGGCTTCCCGGCCGAAACTTCGGTCGGAAGGCCACCGGAAGATTTCGACAAGTAGTGCCAACCGTCGAAGTCGGCGTGCGATTCGAGGTCCGCCTGCCACGCGTCCTCCACGGCGGGCTTGAACGTCACCACCAGCACGCGTTTCGCCCCGAGTTTTTTGGCGAGCTGGTAGCTGGTGAAGGTTTTCCCGAAACGCATCTTCGCGTTCCACAGGAAGCGCGGCACGGCTTGCTTGTTCTCCGCCCAGATCGACTTGAAGTAGGCGTAGGTCTTTTCGACCGCCTCGGCCTGCTCGCGCCGCATCGCGAAAGTCTCGTGGTGCGTGCCGGTCAGTTTTTTGCCCGTGCGCAATTCGGTGAGCACGGTTTTCACGTCTTTCACCGTGCAGCGCATCCATTCGAGCGCGGTGTTTTCAAAGCCTTTCTGCACGAGCGCCGCGCGCACCGCGTGGTCGCTGAAAACCGTGCCGTCGACGCGCTCGGCGGGTTCGTCGAGGACGATGGTGAAGTTCTGGATCGCGGCCGTCTTGAGCTGTTCGGCGACGCGCTGCTTCACCTCGCGCGTGGTCTGGCCCACTTTGAGGAGCCCCGCGTGCGCCGCGTCCGCGATGGTGTAGGCGTAGATGCGCGGACGGGCCTCGGGTTTTGGCGCGAGGATCTCGTCGATGGAGGGCTTACTCATCGGCGTCGCCGTCGAGGTTCATCGGACGAACTTGCGAAATGATGTAGGCCTGCTCTTCGGTCGTGATGCCGTATTTCGTAAACAAAGCCTCGTCGGTCCACGTGCGGTCCCACGACTGCACCGGCACCCACGTGTAGGTGGAATGCGTCGCGTGTTGCGTGATCTTCCGCACCGAAACGAGAAAACGGAAAAAACGCGTCGTGTAATACGACTGGAGACTCTCAGCTTCCTCGCGTGATCCGACGTTGAAGAAGAGGAACGATTGGGTGCAAACCGACGGTGATGAAGCGATCTGAGGTTTACCCAAAATCTGATGAGGCACCGCGTCGCCACCATTGAACGCCTGCGGGACAAGAACCTTCCAAGTGTCGATCAGATGGGGGCTCTTGGTGACTTCCGTCCGTCCGATATAACCCACGCCGCGCTTCATCGTGCGGATATAGTAAATCGGAACATCATCCGAACACTTCGTTGCGTGGAATCCGGCGAAGTTCGAGGTCCAACCGAACTCCTTGTCCCGAGCGAGAATCGTGTTGATGGATGTTTCCCCGCGCGCCTGCACTTTCTGAAGAATGCTTACGCCGCGGGTGTCGCGAACAAAGACATCGTATTCCCCCAGATTCCGAGCATGCGGCCCCAAAACGTCGCCACCGCGGATAGTCGTAACCTGGCAGTCGCCTTGATGTGATGCGTCCCAAAGAAAGTAGCAGACGCCCGCTTTCACCTCCACCCCCGGGAACACGTCGTTGGCTGCCGGATAGTCAAACAAGGCGCGGATGCGCCGGTCGTTCAACATCGTCTGGCGGAAGTCGCTCAAGCCGAGTCCCGAAGCCATCCACCGGGACGGAATGACCATCGACAGATAGCGGGGCTGAAGCGTCTTCGCCTGTTCCACGAAGTGCTGGTAGATCGGCACATCGCGAGTGCCGCCGTCGCTGGCCAACTGATACGGCGGGTTGCCGATGATAACGTCGAATTGCATGGATTTGCCAAAGAGTTGGGCCACGCGGGCTCGGATATTGTCGGTGTGAATGAAGGCGTAGGCATGGGTTTCGAGGCCCGCCGCCCGGTCGAAAACGGACTTCCCTGCTCCGCAGAACCGGCACTTGGCGCCGGTCCACTTGTGTTTGAGCCGCTTGAACCAGATGTTCCCGTCGTCGCCGGCGAAACCCTTGGCGATGGAGTGCGCGCCGTTGGCGCTCCTCGAACAATATACGCTGCGGCGCGCGAGCAGGCTGGTGAGCCGGGTGAGGCCAATGCCGAAAACCTGCTTCGTCAGGATGTGGTCCACCCGCGTGGGCAGGTCGGGCATTGTTTTCCCCAATCCCTCCGTGAGCCGCCGCGTGATCTCGCGCAGGAACACGCCGGACTTCGCGCAGGGATCGAGAAACGTGACCTTGGGGTCGGCCCAGAGATTCGCGCCGCCGTGGTTGGCAGCCCACGCTTCGGCCAAGGTATCGAGCATGCGGTTGGCGAACTCGGGTGGCGTGAAGACCTCGTCGTTGGAGAGGTTGGCGATGCAGGTCAGCACGTCGGGATTACGCCGTCGCAGACTGAAACTCGCCTGCTCGCTCAT
The DNA here is from genome assembly GCA_966250925.1 of uncultured Opitutus sp. Classification (GTDB taxonomy): domain Bacteria; phylum Verrucomicrobiota; class Verrucomicrobiia; order Opitutales; family Opitutaceae; genus Actomonas. The sequence goes on from CBINJL010000146.1 coordinate 5,716, forward strand.
ACCTCCGCCTCCGCTCCGGAGGCCGCCGCCAACTCGGCCACCGTCAACGGCGGATAGGTCTTGGTGGGCGTGAAAATCTCGTGTTTGCCGAGTTGCGCGAACAACGAGTCCTCCGCGCTGAAGGCCGAGGATTGGGTGAGGCTGTCGTAACGAAAATCCCGGCGGTTGAACCGCCCTTTCCCGAGGTAGCCCCACTCGGCGAAGGTGATCGGTTCGCCCGTCGCGGTGCGCAGGGTGAGCGCGTCGCCGTGGACGAGATTGAGCATCAGCACGACGGACGCCGCACGATACAGAGTCTCGGATGGCGCGAGCCCGAGATAATCGGTAAACATCTCCAAAAGGTTGGCGCGACACTCGGCGATGTTGTCCGCCAGCAGCTCGATGCCATAAACGCACATCAGCCCAAGCAGGGCGAAGTGGCGTTTTTCGAACTCGGATTTCCCGTAGTCGCGTCCTACGGCGGCGAGTTTTCGGCCGAGTATTTTTACGAGAAAATTTCCGCTGCCGCAGGCCGGCTCGAGGAAGCGCGAATCGATCCGCTCCGTCTCGCTCGCCACCAGACCGAGCATGGCCTCGACCATCCACGCGGGAGTAAAGACTTCCCCGTGGTCGGCGACGCGTTGCTTGGACTTCACCAGGCTCATCAAGCCCGCCAGTCCGCACTACCATTACTAGGGTGTCCAGATAACACTACCATTGCTCGGGTGTTTGACGAGACACGCCAGAGCTAAGCTTCGTCGTGGCAAACGACTTGGCGATGCGCCTGCTGGCGCGCGTAAAATCCCTTCGGCTGGCTCTAGAGCTCAGCCAAGAGGCGTTTGCCGAGAAGGTGGGGCTGGGCTACAAATATTACCAAGCCGTCGAAGCCGGAAGGCGCCGCGACCTCCGCCTCTCCACTTTGGAAAAGCTCGCCAAAGGCTGCGACCTTCGCCTGTGCGAGTTGCTCGATTTCGATGCCGAACCACCAATCTTGAGCAGGTCCAAGACAACACCGAATTCCAGAACGCGGATCAAATCGGCAACCCGCAAGTTGCCGCAACGCTGAGCGCTACCGAAACGGAAACGCTCAAACCTCGAGATCACAGTTTACCCACAGATCACAGCGAGGGATTCCGGCCAACCCCACCTTGCTCCGGATTCACCCGCGGGGTGAGCGCCTGCCGAGTTATTGCCATTTCCTGTCCGCCTTCCCTGGCGGGGTTTTCGACCTCCGTGGTCTTTGCGTTAACCATCAACCGTGGAATGCAGGGTCAGTTTCTGCAAATTCCATGAGAATGGGTCCCATTAACGATTTTCCGGTGGCACTTAGCCCGATCTGTGTTCAACTGGCCAACTCGACTCCCGCTGCCGAG
>CBINJL010000147.1:0-7058 GCA_966250925.1 uncultured Opitutus sp.
AGGGGGGCTGGCCGCCGGGTGCTGAGTCGCCGGGTCAAGGCCCTGGCCTTCTCCCGTGCGCTCTTCGACCGCGCGGTTGCCGGCGAAATCGCCGTGATCGAGGAATTCTCGGTCGCTCCGGCCAAGACCAAGATCGCCACCGAAGTGCTCGGCCGCATCGCCCCCACGGGCAAGGTGCTCCTCGTCGACGCCCTGTTCGCCGACACCACCGTGCTGGCCGCCCGCAACATCGAGCGCGTTTCCTTCCAGGAAGCCGCCAAACTCAACACCCTCGATCTCGCGCAATACGCCCGGATCGTGGTCAGCAGCAAGGCCCTCGACGCGATCATCGCCCGAGTCAACGGAGGCAACAACTGATGCAAGCCGACAAGATTCTCAAAACCGTCCGTCTCACCGAGAAGTCCAACGCCCAGTCCGCGGAATTCGGCCAATACACCTTCGAAGTGTTCCCGAACGCGACCAAGGCAGCCATTGCCGCCGCCGTTGAGGCGACCTTCAAGGTCACCGTCAAGCGCGTCAACGTGCAGAACTATCTCGGCAAAAACACCCGTGGCCGCAGCGGTCGTCCGGGTAAGAAATCCGATTACAAGAAGGCCATCGTTACGCTCAAAGCGGGCGACAAGATCGAGCTCGTCTAAAGCGACTCGCACCAACCCGGAGATCCCATCCCATGGCTATCAAATCCACTCGCCCGATCACGCCTTCGCAGCGCTTCACTGAAATCACCTCCTCCAAGGGGCTGACCAAGAAGCGTCCCGAGAAAGCCCTGACCGAACCCAAGCCGAAGACCGGCGGTCGCAATTGCTACGGACGCATCACATCGCGTCGTCGCGGTGGCGGTCACAAGCAGCTCTATCGCCGCATCGACTTCAAGCGCTTCGACAAGCTGGACGTTCCGGCCACCGTCATCGCGCTCGAATACGATCCGAATCGTTCCGCGCACCTCGCGCTGCTCGAATACGCGGACGGCGAAAAGCGCTACATCGTGGCCCCCAACGGCCTCGACATCGGCACCAAGATCGTCAGCGGCAGCACCGCCACGATCAACGACTTCAACGTGGGTAACAACTACCCGCTGAGCCTGATCCCGCCCGCCACCCGTCTCCACTGCGTGGAGTTGCGGCCCGGTCGCGGCGCCCAGATGGCCCGCGGCGCCGGTGCGGCGGTCGAGCTCGTCTCGATCACCGACGACGGTCACGCCCAGATCAAGCTGCCTTCCGGTGAAATCCGCCTGGTCAACGCCAATTGCCGCGCGACCATCGGTGAAGTTGGCAACGACACCCACAATCGCCAATCCCTCGGCAAGGCCGGCCGCAACCGCTGGCTCGGTCGCCGTCCGCGCGTCCGCGGTATGGTGATGAACCCGGTCGATCACCCCAACGGTGGTGGTAACGGCAAGTCCAAGGGTGGTGGCGGTCGCCAGCACCTCGTGTCCCCGTGGGGCCAGCTCGCCAAGGGTTTCCCGACCCGTCGCCGTTCGAAGGCTTCGAACAGCCTCATCCTCGTCCGCCACAACGGCAAGAAGCCGCGCGGCAAGAAATAATCAAAGCACTGATTACCCATGGCCCGTTCCATCAAAAAAGGCTTCTTCGTCGACTATCACCTGATCGAGAAAATCGAGAAGGCCGGCAACGCCGGTGGTGCCAAGAAGCCCATCCAGACCTGGTCCCGTCGCTCGACCATCACGCCCGAATTCGTCGGCTTCACCTTCAACGTGCATAACGGCAAGCAGTTCACCGCCGTCTATGTGACCGAGAACATGGTGGGTCACAAACTCGGTGAGTTCGCGCCGACCCGCGCCTTCAAGTCCCACGGTGGCATGACCCGCAAGGAATAATCCGCCGCCGTTTCCTTCAACGTTTCTCATCTCTCAATTCATCACAAAAGGGCAGGGTGCTTCGCCAAACGGAGCCGCTGCTGTCGCCCCCGCCGTCGCGGGGGAATCCTCACCAAAATCATGGAAGTTCAAGCCCTCACCCGCTACGCGCGCATGTCGCCGCAGAAGATGCGCGAGGTGGCCCGCACCATCCAGGGCCGCAAGGCCCCGGAGGCCGTCGGTCTCCTCTCCGTCATTCCGCGCAAGTCCGCGCGTCTCATCGCCAAGACCCTCAAGAGCGCCATCGCGAACGCCGAGAACAACAACAACGTCTCGGCCGACGATCTGATCGTGCACCGTGCCCTCATCGAGCAGGGCCCCGTGCTCAAGCGCTTCAAAGCCGGTGCCCGCGGCACCGCCAAGCCGCGCCGCAAGCCGCTCTCGCACATCCGTATCGTCCTCTCGGACGGCAGCTCCAACACCTGATTTACTTCCATGGGCCAGAAAACCAATCCCATCGGCTTCCGCCTCGCCGTCCGCCGCAACTGGCAGTCCCGCTGGTATGCGAACAAGAAGGACTTCGCCGCGCTCCTGCGCGAAGACCAGATCATCCGTGAGAAACTCATGGAGAAGCTGAAGCAGGCATCCGTGCCGCGCATCTTCATCGAGCGCGCCTCCAACCGCGTCCGCGTCAAGATCTACACCGCCCGCCCGGGTATCGTGATCGGTCGCAAGGGCCAGGAGATCGAGAAGATCAAGGACGAACTCGCCAAGCTCACCGGCAAGGAAATCCTCCTCGACATCCAGGAGGTCAAGAAGCCGGAAATCGAAGCCCAGCTCGTCGCCGAAAACGTCGCGCTGCAGCTCGAACGCCGCATCGCCTTCCGACGCGCCATGAAGCGCACGCTGGAAATCGCCATGGCGCTCGGCGCCGAGGGCATCCGTATCCAGTGCTCGGGCCGTCTCGGCGGTTCCGACATCGCCCGCCGTGAATGGCAGCGCAAAGGCCGCGTGCCGCTCCACACCCTGCGCGAAAACATCGATTACGGCTTCGCCGAAGCCAACACCGTCTATGGCAAAATCGGTGTGAAGTGCTGGATCTGCAAGTCCGACGCCGACAGCAACCAGCCCGCCTGAGCCCAACCGCCGCACTAAGAAATAGGAGACACATCACATGGCTCTCGCACCTGCCCGCACCAAATACCGTAAGGTAATGAAAGGCTCGAACGCCGGCAACGCCAAGGGTGGCAACACCATTGCGTTCGGCGAATTCGGGCTCCAATCCCTCACCCGCGGCCCCCTCACGGGGCGCCAGATCGAAGCCGCTCGTGTAACGATGAACCGTTACCTGAAGCGCAAGGGCAAGATCTGGATCCGCGTCTTCCCGCACAAGCCGATCACCTCCAAGCCCGCCGAAGTCCGCATGGGTTCCGGCAAAGGTTCGGTCGATCACTATGTCGCCATGATCAAGCCCGGCGCCGTCCTCTTCGAACTCGGCGGCGTGCCCGCTTCGATCGCGAAGGAAGCCTGCCGCCTGGCCGATGCCAAGCTGCCGTTCCACTGCCGCTTCATCGTCCGCGACACCACCATCTAACCCACTCGATCCCCCCGTCATGAAAGCCAAGGAAATCCGCGAACTCTCGCCGGCCGAGATCGAGACCAAGCTCCGCGACTCCCGCGAAGCCCTCGTCCAACTGCGCTTGCGCAAGCACACCGGTCAGGTGGAAAAGACCCACGAACTGCGCAGCCTGCGCAAGGACATCGCGCGTCTCGAAACCGTCCTCACCCAGAAGAACACCGCCGCCTAAGTGAAGTTTTGATTTTCGATTTTGGGTTTTCGATTCGGCGGCCGCGCCACGTGACCCAGCCAATCCAAAATCCAGATTCCAAAATCCAAAATCCTTTAAGCCAATGTCCACCGAGACCCGCAATTCCCGCAAGACCCTCATCGGCATCGTCACCAGCCGCTCCGGTGACAAGTCCGTCAAGGTCACCATCCCTTACAAGATCCCGCACCCCCGCTACAAGAAGGTCATCAATCGCAAATCCGTCGTGCACGTTCACGACGAGAAGAACGAGACCCATGTCGGCGACAAGGTCGAGATCATGGAAACCCGTCCGCTCAGCCGCCTGAAGCGCTTCCGCGTCCTGCGCATCGTGACCCTCTCGGCCGACGTCGAGGTGGCCGCCGCCCGCGCTGCCGCTGAAGTCAAGCACGACTCGGCTCCCGCCGAGACGGACGTCTGATCCGCCACCCTTAACTCACCAGGAGGTTCATCATGATCCAACTCCGTTCCGTTCTCGAAATCGCCGACAACACCGGCGCGCGCAAGGCCCACATGATCTCCAAAAAGGGAGCCGGCCGCAACGTCGCCGCCGTCGGGGACATCATCACCGTCAACATTAAGGACAGCTCCACCGAGGCTTCGGTGAAGAAGGGCGAGGTCGCCAAGGCCGTCGTCGTTCGCACCAAGGCGCCCATCCGCCGCGCCGACGGCAGCTACCTTCGTTTCGACTCCAACGCCATCGTCATCATCAATGCGGACGGCAATCCGAAGGGCACCCGCATCTTCGGCCCCGTCGCCCGCGAGCTGCGTGCGAAGAACTTCATGAAGATCATCTCGCTCGCTCCGGAGGTTCTCTAACATGCAGAAATTCCATATCAAACGCGGCGACGAAGTCGTCGTCATCGCCGGCGCCCACAAGGGCAAGACCGGCAAGGTGCTCGAACTCCTTCCCGCCAAACTGCGCGCCCGCGTCGAAGGCGTGGCCATGATCAAGCGCCACGTGCGCAAGTCGGAGCAGAACCCGAATGGCGCCATCGTTGAACGCGAAGGCTCCATCCAGGTCTCCAACCTCATGCTGAAGAGCCGTTACGACGCTTCCAAGAAGCGTTCCACGGCGACCGCTTCGGCCTGATTTCCTCCCGCAACGCGCCGCCTTCGCATTCTCCTTGCCAAGCCGCGGCGCGACCTGCGTTATTCGTCCTCTTTTTCCCGTATCCACTCATATACCGCCGCTGGGTCGGTAATCCAGCGACACTTCCCATGAGCAATTCCTATTCTCCCGCCCTCAAGGCCCAATACACCGAGCAGGTCGTTCCCGAGCTCACCAAGAGCCGTGGCTACACCAATCCGCATCAAGTTCCGCGGGTGGTGAAGGTCGCGATCAACTCCGGTTTCGGCACCGATCTGGACAAGAACCAGATCGCCGACGTGCTGCGCGACCTCGCGCTCATCGCCGGCCAGAAGCCCGTCACCTCCAAGGCCCGCAAGTCCGTGGCCAACTTCAAGCTCCGCCAAGGCCAGGTCATCGGCGCCCACGTCACCCTCCGCGGCGACGCCATGTGGGACTTCCTCTATCGTCTCATGACGATCGCGCTGCCGACCATTCGCGACTTCCGCGGCGTCCCGACCCGTCTGGACGGGCAGGGTAACTACACCCTCGGCATCAACGACTTCACCATCTTCCCGGAAATCTCCGTGGAAAACGTCAAGCGCACCCTCGGTTTCGACATCACGATCGTCACCACCGCCAACACCGACGACGAAGGCCGCGAGTTGCTCAAGCTCCTCGGCATGCCCTTCCGCCGCGCCGCCGAAACCGCTCAAGCCGCCTAATCCCAATTTTTCGACGCCATGCCGAAGACCTCCGCCATCCACCGCAATCTCAAGCGCCAGAAGCTGGCCGCCAAATACGCCGCCAAGCGCGCTGAGTTGAAGGCGACCCTCCTCAACCCGGAAACCTCCGACGAGGACTTCTTCACCGCGCAAAAGAAGCTGCAGAAGCTCCCGCGCAACTCTTCCCCGGTCCGGGTGAAGAACCGCTGCGGCCTCAGCGGCCGTCCGCGCGCCTACATCCGCAAGTTTGGTGTCTCCCGCATCCAGTTCCGCGAGCTCGCGCTCGCCGGCAAGATCCCGGGGGTCATCAAGTCCTCCTGGTACTAGGTTTAAACCCATTTTGGCCGTCGGGGGTTCGTCCCGCCCAGTGCGGGGCCCGGATATGACCCGCCGGCCTTCATCCCGTAAACATCCAATCCAATGACCGATCCCATTGCAGACTTCCTGACGCGCCTGCGCAATGCCAGCCGCGCCAAGCTTGAGACGTGCGTCGCCCCGCACTCCAAGCTCAAAGCCAGCCTCGCTGGCATCCTCAAGGCCGAAGGCTATGTCAACGACGTCTCCGAAGGCACCGATGCCCTGGGCCACAAGACCCTCGTCGTCACCATGAAGTATGTCGGTGACACTCCGGCGCTCACCGGCCTCAAGCGCGTTTCCACGCCCGGCCGTCGCCTTTACTTCCGTTACACCGACATCCCGCGCGTGCTCAACGGCCTCGGCATCAGCATCCTCTCGACCTCCCAGGGCCTCATGAAGGACCAGGATTGCCGCCGCAACAAGGCGGGTGGCGAGCTCCTCTGCAACATCTGGTAAAGGAATCCACCACCATGAGCCGCATCGGCAAAAAACCCGTTTCCATTCCGGACAAAGTCAAAGTTGACGTTTCCGGCCAGACCATCTCCGTCGAAGGACCCAAAGGCAAACTCGCCAAGACCTTCAACTCCGCCGCCAAGATCACGGTGGAAGATGGTGAAATCAAGTTGGCTCCGGCCGACAGCACCCGCTTCGCCAACGCCATGTATGGCACCGCGCGTTCGATCATCGCCGGCATGGTTGAAGGCGTGACCAAGGGCTTCACCAAGGACCTGGAGATCACCGGCGTCGGCTTCAAGGCCGTGCTCAAGGGCAACACCCTCGACCTCGCGCTGGGCTACTCGCACCCGATCCTCTATCCGGTTCCGGATGGCATCAAGGTGACCGTCACCGACCAGACCAAGGTCAAGGTCGAAGGCGTTGACAAGCAGTTGGTCGGCGAGGTCGCCGCCAACATCCGCTCCTACTACCCGGCTGAGCCCTACAAGGGCAAGGGCGTCAAATACTCCGACGAGCGCGTCCGCCGCAAGGAAGGCAAGACCGTCGCCTAACGCGCAGAAAGGTAATCGCACCCATGAACACGATTCTCAAAGCCAAGCTTCTCCAGAAGCGCAAATGGCGCATCCGCAAGAAGGTCCACGGCACCACCGAGCGTCCGCGCCTCTCTGTCAAATTCTCCTCCAAGCACATCTACGCCCAGGCCATCGACGACACGACCGGCACCACGCTGGTTTACCTGTCGAGCCTCGATGCCGAGCTGCGCAAGCAGAACCTCGCGGCCAACGTCGCCAGCGCCGAAGCGCTCGGCA